>JAITOI010000170.1 GCA_031289995.1 Prevotellaceae bacterium
CAAGGACACTGCCGTGGTTAAAAACGGCGCGTTTGTGTTCATCGCCACGCTCGATTCTGTAACGCCCTACAAGGCGCACATCGTGATTCTGCGCAGCGATTCGGCCAACAATTTGCACAAAAATCAGGTGCTCGACCTCTCGTCAACCACCGACCATTTGACGCTGAAAGGCACGCTCGAAAACTTTGGCTACGCCAAGGTGGAGGGCGGCTTCTATGCTAATCCAACCATTGCCGCCTACTCGCAGCAAATGGACGATGTGCAAAAGCTGATGCTACCGATTGCCGACTCGGCGAGGCTGGCGCAGGCAAGCGGTAACGCCAGCGCCTACGAGGCTTTCGCGAAGCTGTACTACGAACTTGCCGACGTGCAAGACAGCCTCCAAAAAGAGTTTATCAAAACGCATGCCGACCTGCCCTACGCCGCCTTCCTCTACTTCCCCAACGCACGGCACGCGCCGGTTGACGAGGTGCTGGCGCAGCTCGAAGCGTTCGCGCCCGCCGCACAAAGTACGCCCTACGGCCAGCGCATTCGCGAGATGTACGAGCAGCGCCAGGCCGTTGCTCCGGGCGCACCACTGCCCGATTTCACCGTAACCGACCTCAAGGGCAAGGAGCTTAGCCCTGCGCAATTTAGAGGCAAATATTTGCTGATAGATTTTTGGGGTTCGTGGTGCGTGTGGTGCCGCAAGTCAAGCCCCAAGATGGTGCAGTTCTACAAGGACTACAGCGCGAGCGTGGAAATTCTTGGCCTCGCCCGCGAGCGCAGCGAAGCGAACGCTGTTGAAAAAATGCAGGAGGCCATTGCTGCCGACGGCTACACCTGGCCGCAGGCCAACATCACAGGCCGCAAGGACATCCTCGATGCCTTCTGCGTAACCGGATTTCCCACCTACGTGCTGGCCGACCCCGACGGCATCATCCTGCTCAGCGGCGCAGGCTCCGAGACGCTCGACAAGGCTATGGCGCTGTTGAAAGAAAAGATTTGAAAATTTAAGATTTAAGATTTAAGATTTAAGATTGCAGGCCTCTTCCCGAAACCTGCAATTTTAAATTTCAAATCTGAAATAAAACATGCACAAGTCAGGATTTGTCAACATCATCGGCAACCCCAACGTGGGCAAGAGCACGCTGATGAACGCCTTGGTGGGCGAGCGTTTGAGCATCATCACGCACAAGGCGCAAACCACGCGCCACCGCATCATGGGCATCGTGAGCGGTGAGGATTTTCAAATTGTTTACTCCGACACGCCCGGCATCCTCGCCCCGCACTACAAAATGCAGGAGGCGATGATGAAGTTTGTTGGCGCTGCGCTGGTGGACGCCGACATCATCCTTTACGTAACCGACGTTGTGGAGCAGGCCAACAAGCACGCCGACTACCTCGCGAGGCTGAATGCGCTTGAGATTCCGGTCATCGTGGTGGTCAACAAAATTGACCTCACCACGCCCGACAAGCTCAACGTGCTGGTGGAGCAGTGGCACGAGGCGGTGCCGAAGGCCGAAATTTTTCCCACCTCTGCGCTCGAAAAATTCAACCTTGGCGCGCTCTTCAAAAAGCTCGTAACCCTACTGCCTGCGGGCGATGCATACTACGACAAGGAGGCCTTCACCGACAAAAATTTGCGCTTCTTCGCCTCCGAAATTATTCGCGAAAAAATTCTGCTGCGCTGCGACAAGGAGGTGCCCTACTCCACCGAGGTGGTCATCGAGGAATTCCTCGAAGAGGAGAGCATGTACCGCATTTCGGCGGTCATCAACGTGGTGCGCGAGTCGCAAAAGGGCATCATCATTGGGCATCAGGGTAAGATGCTGAAGCGGCTGGGCACCGAGGCTCGCAAGGACATGGAGGATTTTTTCCAGAAAAAAGTTTTCCTCAAAACCTTTGTCAAGGTCAACCCCGACTGGCGCAACAGCGAGCGCGAGCTGCGCGGGTTTGGTTACATTGAATCATAAAATATTGTGGTTCAAAAAAAAGTTGTACATTTGCGCCCGCATAAAACCGTGCAAATTTTTTAATCATTGGAAATGTACATCAACGCTGTAGGAAATTATATACCGTCGCTACGGGTGCCCAACACTCACTTTCACGACGTGAACGGGCTGACCAACGAGTGGATTTACCAACGCACCGGCATCCTGACCCGCTCCAAAGCCGCTCCCGACGAGGACACCAACTCCATGGGCGTGGAAGCTGTAAAAAATTTGCTGAATGACTTTCCAAACCTGCCCTACGCCATCGCCGACGTGGACTTAATTGTGGCTGCCAGCTACTCGCCCAGCGACACGGTGTTCACGCTGGCGCACGCCGTGCAGCGGGCGTTCAGCCTCGAAAATGCGCAGGCGGTTTACATCTCGGCAGCCTGCTCGTCGTTTGTCAACGCGCTCGAAATTGTGCAGGGCTACTTCGCCATGGGCAAGGCCAGCACGGCGCTCATCGTGGCGTCGGAGCACAACACCGCCTACTCCAACGAGAGCGACGCGCAGGCGGGGCACCTGTGGGGCGACGCTGCGGTGGCCATGCTGCTCTCGAAAACCCGCATGGGCGACGCCGACGCCAAGGTGGTGGACATCTACACCCGCGGGCTGGGATTTTTGGGGCGGGCAAACGAGGCGGTGAGCCTCCGGCCGCGCAAGGAAGGCATCCAAATGCCCTACGGAAAGGAGGTGTTTATGTTCGCCGTGAAGTACATGCAGGAGGCGCTGGAGGTGGTGCTGCGGCGGCAAAACATCGACGTGAGCAACCTCGCTTACGTGGTGGGGCATCAGGCCAACAACCGCATTCTCGACGCGGTGGCAAAAAACATGAGCGTGCCATCCGAAAAAATCCTGACCAACATAGCCGAGCTGGGCAACACCGGCAGCCCCAGCAACATCCTCGTGGTGAGCCAAAGCTGGCGCAAGTTCAAGCGCGGCGACCTGCTTGGCGTGAGCGTGTTTGGCGGCGGCTACTCGTGCGGAGCTTACCTCATCAGGTTTTAGCCAGAATCGTGAAATCATCCATCAACATAGTCGTGGCCATTACCGGCGCAAGCGGTGCCATCTACGCGCGGCTGCTGCTGCAACGCCTGTGCGCCTTGCGCGGGCAGGTGGGCGAGGTGGCGGTGGTGATGTCGGATTGCGGTCGCGAAGTTTTTTGCTACGAGCTGGGCAGCGAGGCCATGAATGAGCTCGCTAAGCTGCCCATCACCATGTACGACAACCGCTCGTTTTACGCGCCCTTCGCCTCCGG
>JAITOI010000068.1 GCA_031289995.1 Prevotellaceae bacterium
GTGCCCGCGTGGAACACCACCGCGCCGCCGCTACCACCGCTCTCCAAGCCACGAATGGCAAAGCCTTTGGCGTAGCTGCCCGGGTATCCGCCGCTCACGCACACCACCGAGGCCGCCGCCTGCGGAAGCACGCCACAGCTGCACTCGGCGAGCTTGCCCTGAGCCACGCCCTCGAAGAGCTCGAGCAGGTCGGCATCGAGGCGCAGCAGTACGCTTTCGGTTTCGGGGTCGCCCATGCGCACGTTGTACTCAATCACCATCGGGTTGCCCAGCACGCTAATGAGGCCGAAAAAAATGAAGCCGCGGTAGCCGATGTTGTCGGCTTGCAGGCCACGAATGGTAGGCTCCACGATGCGCGTGCGCACCTTGTCCATAAAGGCTTTGTTGGCAAAGGGCACGGGCGAAATGCTGCCCATACCGCCGGTGTTGGGGCCGGTGTCGCCCTCGCCAATGCGCTTGTAGTCCTTGGCTTCGGGCAACAGCTTGTACGATTTTCCGTCGGTGAGCGCGAAGACCGACAGCTCCGTTCCGCTCAAAAATTCCTCCACCACCACCGTGCTGCTCGCCGCGCCAAACATCCCGCCCAGCATAGCTTTCAGCTGAGCTTGCGCCTCGTCGAGCTGGTCGATAATGAGCACGCCTTTGCCTGCGGCGAGGCCGTCGGCTTTGAGAACGTAGGGCGGGTGGAGCGACTTCAAAAACGCGCAACCATCGTCCGCGTCGCGCTGCGTAAACGAGCGGTAGCGTGCCGTTGGGATGCCGTGCCGCTGCATAAACTGCTTGGCAAATTTTTTGCTACCCTCGAGCTGAGCACCTTCCGCCGACGGGCCAATGACGGGGATGTGGCGTAGCTGGTCGTCGGCAGCAAAGTAGTCGAAGATGCCGCGCACCAGCGGCTCTTCGGGGCCTACCACCACCATGCCGATGTGGTGGTTGAGCGCTACCTGCTTGAGCGCCGCAAAGTCGTTGGGGTCAAGGTTGAGGTTTATGCCCAGCGTGGCCGTGCCTGCGTTGCCCGGTGCCACGTACAGCTGCTGCAGGCGCGGACTTTGCCTCAGCTTCCACGCCAAAGCGTGCTCGCGACCACCGCTGCCGATGAGAAGAAGATTCATTGCCATAAATTTTTTTTGTTGCGGGCGCAAAGGTAATGAAAAAATCCACTACCTTTGCACCGCAAAAAGAAGTACGAACATCTAATTTTTATCGCCATTTTTCACTCTTTATTTCAACCCATTTTTCGCCTGATACTCCTGCTGGGAGTTGCTCTGGTGGCGGGGTGCAGCAGCGATACGGTGTCGCAGCGCACGCTGGTGAAGGTACTCGCCGAAATCCACCTCGCCGACGCGGTGATGGACGAGCGCCACGGCGCGTGGGAGCGCGACTCGACGGGCGTGTACCTTGCCATTTTCGACAAGTACGGCTGCACGCCAAAGCAGCTCGAAAACACGCTCGCCAAGTACTGCACCACCAAAGACGACGCCACTAACCTGTACAGCAAGGTGAGCAACCGCCTCGAAAAATTGCAGCAGAGCTACGCCGACGAGCTGCGCAAGCTCGACGAGGCCGACTCGCTGGTGCGCCAGCTGCACATGGATTCGGTGCGGCTGATAGAGATGTCGCTGAGCGAAATATCGGCAGCGCCAATGCTCGACACACTCAGGCTGCGCTACCCATTTCCGCTGCCTGCGCCCGACACGTTTTCGCTCGCACAGCCCGATTCTACTGCCTTCCATCGCCTACCATTCATCCTTTTTCAGCCGCAGAAATTCAGCCTTCTGCAATAATTTTTCTTCCCCATTTTTCACCTGCGCTATGCGTCGCCTTGCCGCCCACTACATTTTTCCCATCAGCGCTCCGCCCTTGCGCAACGGTCTTCTCACGCTGGGCGATGACGGCGAAGTGCTGCAGCTCGAATCCGGCAGCGACAGGCTCGACGAGCGCGAGGGCGTTGAGTTTTACAGCGGCATCATCGTGCCCGGATTTGTCAACGCGCACTGCCATCTCGAGCTATCGTACCTCAAGGGCTTAGTGCCGCAGGGCACAGGGCTGGCGGGCTTCATCCGCCAGCTGTCGCAGCTGCGCAACGTCGTGGGCGAAGCCGATGCGCAGCGAGCAATGGCGCTCGCCGACGCGCAAATGTACGCAGGCGGAACGGTGGCTGTGGGCGACGTGTCGAACGGCCGCGAATCGTTTGCCGTCAAGGCGCGGAGCCGAATCGTCTACCACACATTTGTGGAGCGCTATGGGCTGCGTCGCGAGGATGTGCCCGCCGGCATTGCGTCCGCAAAGGCTTTGCTACGCGAGGCTGAGCTGCTGGGGCTTTCGGCTTCGGCCACGCCGCACGCACCCTACTCCACCTGCGACGCGATGTACGACGCGCTAAGCCGCATGGATGCTGGGTTTGCGCCGCTGTGGAGCGTGCACAACCAGGAGTGCGAGGACGAAAATAATTTGTTCATCAACGGCGGAGGCGAGCTGCAGCGGATGTTTGCGGGCATGGGATTGCCGCTGCCGCAGCCCACCGGCTCAACCTCCATTGGCCACACGATGCGCCACGTGTCGGCGGCGCAAAGGCTGGCGCTGGTGCACAACGTTTGCACCTCGTCCGAAGACTACGACCTCGCCACCGCGCAGTGCAGCCGCATCACGTGGGTGATGTGCTGCGCATCGAACCACCATATTGGCCGCGCCCTGCCACCGATAGACATGCTGCGAAGCAAGGGCGCAAGCCTCGCGCTGGGCACCGACAGCCTTGCCTCGAACCACAGCCTGCTGATGGTGGACGAGCTGAAGTTTTTGTCGAGCCGCTTTCCCCACATTCCGCTGCACGAAATGCTAAGCTGGGCAACGCTTGGCGGGGCTAAAGCCGTTGGCAAAGACGAGGTTTTCGGCTCGTTCGAAATCGGTAAAAGGCCGGGCGCAGTGCTGCTTTCGTGTCTTAATTTAGACGAACAAAAAATAACTTCCGACACCAAAGCATTTCTACTCACAAAAAAATAGCTACCTTTGTACACTAAATTGATGTTAGCTTATTCAAAAATTTGAACACCTAATTAAGTAGAAAAATGGAAATATTTTTTCTTACTCCGCTCGCCATTATCGCGTACATGCTGGGTTCTATTCCCAGCGCTGTGTGGATTGGCAGGTCGCTATATAACACCGACGTGCGCAAGTTCGGCAGCGGCAATGCGGGCACCACCAACGTGCTGCGCGTGCTGGGCGCAAAGGCCGCCATACCGGTATTTGTCATCGACATTGTCAAGGGATTTTTGGCCGTGCAGCTGGCCTGGCTGCTCAAGCTGTTGCAGTCGCTTCTGCTCCAGCAAAGCCAGATAGACATGGACATTGACGCCTTCCGCGAGGCAGTGCAAATCATGTACGGCGTGCTCGCAGTGGTAGGCCACATGTACCCTGTGTTTGCGGACTTCCGCGGTGGCAAAGGCGTGGCCACCATGCTGGGCGTCATCATCGCCATTCATCCCGTTGCAGCGCTGGGTGCGCTGGCGGTATTCCTGATTGTGTTTGCCTTCTCGAAGTACGTGTCGCTTGGTTCCCTCTGCGCGGGTGTCGCGTTTCCGCTTCTCGTGATGGTAGTGCTGCCCCTTGTTTTTCCGCCTGCACCCGCATCCCTCAACGCGGCACACGAGGCTTGGCCTACGTCCGCAAACAAGCAGGAGATGGAGCAGCTGGCGGTGCCCAAACCCGAAGTGGAGGCCGGTGAGGTTCATGTGGAGGTCAGGAAATCGTCGTACAGCAAGGCGAAACGGATGCTCAAGCTCGACTCCAACCCTACGCTCACCATGCAAATGTTTTCCATCTGCGTGTGCCTGCTGCTGTTCTACACGCATCGCGGCAACATGAAGCGGCTGTCGAAGGGCAAAGAGCCGAAAAC
>JAITOI010000079.1 GCA_031289995.1 Prevotellaceae bacterium
GAAAATTCGTACGATAAAATTCGCCGCTTGCGCGAGCTGCTGCTGCGCAAAAATTCGGCTGCGCTCATCGAAGTAGACGGCGGCGTAACGCTCGAAAACGCCCCGCTCATCAGGGCTGCAGGCGCCGACGTGCTGGTGGCAGGCAGCCTCGTTTTTGGCGCCGCCAAGCCCGCGGAAGTCATCGCGCAGCTGGGCACGGAAATTTGAAAATTTGAAAATTTGAAAATTTGAAGATTGTTGGGTGTCGCATTGTCGCACGTCGCACATCGCATAGTCGCACATCGCATATCGGATTTAAAGATTGCTGCGTCGCATATCGCACGTCGCACATCGCATATCGTTTTATTTGCTACCTTTGCAACCCTTAAAAAAATAAGCTCGATGATAGAAAAACGTTGGATACTCAAAGAACAAGGCGATGAACGTGTGGTGGCAGATTTGGCCAGTGCGCTGGGCATAGAACCCGCATTGGCCAACCTACTTGTGCAGCGCGGCATCGCCACCTTCGACGAGGCTAAGGCGTTTTTTCGCCCGCAAATCGGGCACCTGCACGACCCCTTTTTGATGAAGGACATGGACAAGGCGGTGGAGCGGCTCATCAAGGCGGTGGACGCGCGCGAAAAAATTCTGGTGTACGGCGACTACGACGTGGACGGCACCACCGCGGTGGCCGTCATCTACGCGTTTCTCAAGTCGGTGGGCGTGCAGGTGTCGTACTTCATCCCCGACCGCTACAAGGACGGCTACGGCGTGGCCACGCGCGGCATCGACCACGCCGTGAGCTGCGGCGCCACCCTCATCATCGCGCTCGACTGCGGCATCAAGGCCGTCGAAAAAGTGAGCTACGCCAAGGAGCGCGGCGTGGACTTCATCATCTGCGACCATCACCTGCCGGGCAGCAGCATTCCCGACGCCGTGGCGGTGCTCGACGCGCAGCGACCCGACTGCACCTACCCCTACAAAGACCTGTCGGGATGCGGCGTGGGCTACAAGCTGCTGCAGGCTTACTGCATCCGGCGGCGCGTGTCGTGCAAGGTGCTGGAGCCGCTGCTCGACATGGTGGCCGTCAGCATCGCGTCCGACATTGTGCCCATCACCGGCGAAAATCGCATCATGGCGCACTACGGCCTCGACCGGCTCAACCGCAGCCCGCGCCGCGGCTTGCACGCCATCATCAAGCGCTCGGGGCTGCAGGAGAACGGGCACGCCATCGGCATCGACGATGTGGTGTTCCGCATCGGGCCGCGCATCAACGCTGCAGGCCGCATGGAATCGGGCAAAACGGCCGTTGATTTGCTCACCGCCGAAACCGACGAAATTGCCAACGAGGTGGGCGACATCATCAACGACCACAACAACGACCGCAAGGACGTTGACCACCGCCACACCGAGGAGGCCAAGCAGATTGTGGAGCAAGACCCGCAGCTGCAGCGCAAGAACACCACCGTGCTCTACAACCCCGACTGGCACAAAGGCGTGGTGGGCATTGTCGCCTCGCGGCTGGTGGAGCGCTTCTACCGCCCCTCCATTGTGCTCACGCAAAACAAGGAGAACAACCTCGTAACCGGCTCTGCGCGCAGCATTCCGGGCTTCGACCTCTACCGCGCCATCGAAATGTGCGACGAGCTGCTGGTGAGCTACGGCGGCCACCTCTACGCGGCAGGCCTTACGCTGACGGCGGAGAACGTGGAGCCGTTCATCGAAAAATTTGAGCAGGTGGCGGCGGCGATGCTCACGCCCGAAATGCTCATCCCGCAAGTCGAAATCGACAAGGAAATCAGCTTCGCGAGCATCACGCAAAAATTTCACCGCATCATCAAGCAATTTCAACCCTTTGGCCCGGGCAACATGCCGCCCGTTTTTTGTACGCGCCGCGTCTTTTGCAACAACGGCAACGTGCGCATCGTAGGCGTCGACAAGGCTCACCTCAAGCTCGACCTCGTGCAGGAAGGCACGCCCAACGCGCTTACCGCCATCGCCTTCAACTTCGCCGATTTTTACGACTACATCAAGGAGGGCAACCCGATAGACATCTGCTACGCCATCTCCGAAAACGACTACCAAGGCCGCACCAGCTTGCAGCTGAAGGTGAAGGACATGAAGCGTAGCGAAATGGCCAATGCAGCTGAGGCTGTACAAGTAACAAATTGAACACTATTAGCTAAATATTCTTCAAACGCCCCACAAATCGCTATGTAGATAACTTTATTTTGGTAAATTTGCGGCCTATTTTCAGACAAAAAAATACACCCATGAATATGACAAAAAAATCTTTACTTCTGCTAACGGCTGGCATTTTGGCCATCGCCTCGTGCCGCCAGAACGCAGTGCTGACGGTGAACGTAGTAAACACCTTGGACGTTAGCCGCACCGAAGAAACCGTTGAGGTGCCGTGGCTGCTCGTCGAAGAGCGCTTTGGGCCGGTTGACCCGCTCAAGGTTGTGGTGTACAACCATCAGGGCATGCGCCAGCTTTCGCAGGTGCTCTACAAGGGCGAGTCGGCGCCGCAGTCGCTCATCTTTCAGGCCGACGTGCCGGCGCAGGGCAACGCCATCTACCTCCTCAAGCTGGGCAAGCTGAGCGTAAGCCTGCCGGAGTACAAGGTGCTGGCGCGATTGGTGCCCGAACGGATGGACGATTTTGCGTGGGAAAACAACCGCATTGCCTACCGCGTCTACGGCCCCGCGCTGCAAAAAGTTGACGGCCCCAGCAACGGATTTGACGTGTGGTGCAAGCGTACCGACCACCTCATCATCGACAAGTGGTACGACCTCGACCTGTCGGGAAAAGCCACCTACCACCACGACAACGGCGAAGGCCTCGACTGCTACAAGGTAGGCCGCACCTTGGGTTGCGGAGCAATGGCTCCGTACGTCAACGGCAACCTGGTGTTGGGAAACAACTTTACGCTGTCGAAAATTTTGGACAACGGCCCCATCCGCACCGCGTTTGAGCTCACCTATCCACCCCTCGAATTTAAGGGCCGCTACGCCATTGAGCAGCGCCGCATTTCGCTCGACGCCAACAAGCAGCTCAACCGCATCAGCGAGATATTTGTGGGCAGCGACGACATCACGATAGCCGCCGGCATTGCCCTCAAAAACGGCGGTGCGTTGGCCACCACCGCCACCGCTGACCCGCGCCACAAGCCGCTTCTGTCGCCCGAAAAAGGCTACATCATGTACTCCGAAAGAGCAGACAAGCTGCCCAGCGACACCATCGACAACGGCCTAATTTTCTCTGCCGTGGTGTTTGCCGACGGCGGCATGATTGACGCCAAGGTGGAGCACGACCACGTGCTGGCGCTTGGCGAATACAGGGCTGGTGAGCCGTTTGTGTACTACAGCGGAGCCGGATGGAGCAAGGCCGGAGCGGGCTGGGGCGTGAGCCGCTACCCCACAGCCAAGGCTTGGCAGGACTACATCGACTTGGAAGCAACCAAGCTGCGCAACCCGCTACAGCTGCGCTACAAGTAGCGCCACGGCGTAGGCAGCAATGCCCTCTTCGCGCCCCACAAATCCTAACTTTTCGGTGGTCGTGGCCTTCACGCTCACCTGCCTCACGTCGGCCTGCATGGCCTGCGCCAGCGCCTGCTGCATCGCGGGGATGAGAGGTTTCAGCTTGGGCTGCTGCAGGCAAATAACCGCGTCCACATTGCCCAGCTCGTAGCCTGCGGCGCGAACAAATTCCATTACTTTTTTGAGCAATATTTTGCTGTCGATGCCGCGAAATTCTTCGCTCGTGTCGGGAAAATGCCAGCCGATGTCGTGCAGGTTTGCTGCGCCCAGCAGCGCGTCGCACAAGGCGTGGATGAGCACATCGCCGTCGGAGTGCGCCACCGCGCCCTTGCTGTGCGCCACCTGCACGCCGCCTATCCACAGCTCGCGCCCTTCGGATAGCTGGTGCACGTCGTAGCCGTTGCCAATGCGGAATGGGAATTGGATTGCTGCCATTGCTTGTGATTTTTTTTGAGGCGGCAAAAGTACGAAAATTTGGCTACATCTTTTTTGAGGTGCTATGCCAATCGTCCTGCCGCGCGCACGGATGAAAGGCCTGCCCCGAAGGAGGCCTGTGCTCCGTGCGCAAGACGCAAGCTGGTCACCGTCCGCAGGCTGCGCTGCCGCTTGCCTGCGGTTATGAAAATTGCGTCCCTTCGGGTAGGGTGTGCAAAACTCACTCTAAAAACTCCCTCAAGCTGCAAGTTTTATTTGTCTCTTAACGGCCAAGTTTTCAGTGAGATGGTCCTCCGTCCAGGTGGTCAAATCGCTCATGTAAACATGCTCCAGAGACTGCTTAAAATCTATGGTGGAGGCCGAACGGCCATCGCCTATTCGGGTCAATAGCGGCAGCAGCAGCACGTACGACGTGACGCCATTTAGTGGGTTCTTGGATCTCCGGGACTTGTACATGCCAAACAGCGATTCGATAACATCGCTCGAGGCATGCCAGCACGCTTTTTGAGCTGGACGCTTGGCCTTCTTGGTGCGCCGCTTGGCCAGCTTGGTGAGCAGCTTATCCAGCTCTTCTTGCAGGTACTCGCGCAGCGCTTGCCGAACCGCAACAACCCTTGTGCCTGCGGTGCTCGGCAGCTCCTGGTCGAGCGCCAGCAAGCTCTGCGCGACGCTCTTTTTGGAGAGGCCCTCGTTTTTTATCCGCTTAAGGATTTTGTTGACGCAGCCGAACACCATATCGAGCTCGCCCACCACCTGGCTGTACGTGTTCAC
>JAITOI010000089.1 GCA_031289995.1 Prevotellaceae bacterium
GTTCTTGTTTTCGGCTTTGTCGCTCTGCTTGGCGATGTGAGCGGTGAACATTAAAACGCGCAAAATTACAACAAGTTTCTCGAACTACCAAATGTTTTGGCAAAAAAAATTCTTGGGCACCAAATATTTTTCACAATAAATTGACTATAAATATGTTGCGCAGCATAAATTTTTTACAAAAACAGCATTAGACGATATCCCACTCGTCCCGCTTTTTTCCATGCAGTGCACGATGGCAATCGTGCGCAAACCCGCACCCCTACTCACTTCCCAGCAGTCTATAACCCGCATAAAAAAATTTTCGTTCACAACCCCATCACCAAGCTCACAAAATCGTTTCCTCCCCAAAAATTTGCTTGCACATCTAAGATTTTTTCCCCACCTTGCAGAACTTTTAGTTCTGATTTTTTCGCTCCACTTGTCAGGCGGAGCGATGAAAAAAACAAATTTTCTCGTACAACCAAATATTTTATGCAAGAAAAATCATTAGTAAAGAAAAACATTTTGCAATACATTGACCGTAAGGGTATTTCGCGGTACAATTTTTACAAAGAAACGGGCATCACGAGGGGTATTTTAGACCAAAATAACGGCATGAGCGAGGAGAACATTGCAAAATTTCTCGTCTGTTTTAAGGACGTAAATCCCGAATGGCTGCTCATCGGAAAAGGCAAAATGCTCAAGTCCAGCGAGGCTGCTGCACCCGCCAAAACCAAGAGCCATCCTGCCCCCGCTGCTGACTACAAGGAAAAATACATATCACGGCTGGAGGAGGTGGTAGATGTGTTACGCACGCAGGTGAGCGAGCAATGCCTGCAAGTAAAAGACCAGCGCGTCATCATCAACGAGTTCATTGGCGGGCGGCTGCTGCACAAGAATTCCTAAAACTTTTAGGCGATATTTCTCGCTCAACTGCCGCAACAAGTCAGCACGCGATGAGCACGCCCCACACCGCCCACAACGGCAGCGTGCCTTCTCACGTTTCTCCTACTTTTTCCTAACTTCTCCTAATTTAGGAAAAACAGAAATGGCCATAATTTTTGGTGCAAAAACAAGGGCTAATTTTTTTGAGGTACTATGAAAAATCGTGCCTGCGCACGGCACGACGCTTGAAACAGCCCCTCAAAAAAAGATTTATCCGCCGCGCCTACACCGAAATCTCCCCCCTCAGCGAGCTGGCGAGGTAGAGCTTGATGTCGTCCTTGTTGAGGTTTTTGCCGAGCAGGTACATCAGCTTGGCGAGGGCGGCCTCGGTGGTGCTGTCGTGGCCGCTGGTAACGCCTATCCGCAGCAGCATTCGCCCGCCCTCGTAGGTGCCCATGTCCACGCGGCCGGTGTGGCACTGCGACACGTTGAGGATGATGAGGCCCCGCGCAACGGCATCCTGCAGCAAGCGTACAAGCCATGTTGCGGTGGGCGCGTTGCCCGAACCGTAGCTCTGCAGCACCACCGCGCGCAGCCCGTCGATGTTGAGGATGCTGCTCACGTAGGCCTCGTTCATGCCGGGGAAAATGCGCAGCACGGCTACGCTGTCGCAGAGCTTGTCGTGGAGCACGAGCGGCATTTTTTGGGGCAGGTGGATGAACTTTTCGTTGTAGTCAATGTGAATGCCGGCGTGCGCCAGCGGCGGGTAGTTGTCGGAGCGGAAGGCGCGAAAATGCTCGGCGCTGTACTTGGTGGTGCGGTTGCCGCGCAGCAGCTCGTTCTCGAAAAACACGCAGACTTCGGGCACGTAGGCGCTACCGTCGATGCGGCGTGCGGCAGCAATTTCGATGGCCGAGATGAGGTTCTCCTTGCCGTCGGTGCGAATCATTCCGATGGGTAGCTGGCTGCCGGTGAAGACCACCGGCTTGCTCAGATTTTCGAGCATGAAGCTGAGCGCGGACGCGGTGTAGGCCATCGTGTCGGTGCCGTGCAGCACCACAAATCCGTCGTAGCTTTTGTAGTGCGTGGCGATGGTGGTAGCGATGCGAATCCAAGTGTCGGGGCCAATCTCCGACGAGTCGATGGGCTTAAACGAGATGGTGTCGATGCGGAAGGCAAACTTTTTGAGCTCCGGCACTTCGCGCTCCAGCTGCTCGAAGTTGAACGGCGCCAGCGCTCCTGTCTGCGGGTCTTGCTTCATGCCGATGGTGCCACCGGTGTAGATTAGTAAAACGGATTTCATGATTTTTGTCCACGAATTAATTTGTCCGCGAATTAAATTATCCACGAATTAATTTGTCCGCGAATTACACGAATTAACGCGAAGGAATGAGGATGGCATTGTCGCATATCGCATATCGCATCGTCGCATATCGCATTGTCGCATTGTCGCATATCGCATATCGCATATCGCATAGTCGCATATCGCATCGTCGCATATCGCATCGTCGCATCATCGCATATCGCTAATTTTTCTTCTCCCAATCCAGCAGCCATTGCTTGCGCCACAGCCCGCCGGCGTAGCCAACCAGCTTGCCGTTTTTGCCCACCACGCGGTGGCAGGGCAGCACGATGGAGAGCTTATTTTTGGAGTTGGCCGAGCCTATGGCACGTACCGCTTTGGGCCTGCCCAGCTGCTGCGCTTGCTCACCGTAGCTGATAGTGTGGCCGTACGGGATGCTCGCCAGCGCCCGCCAGGCCTGCGTTTGGAAGTCGGTACCCGAGAGCGCGAGCGGCAAATCGAACTCCTTACGATGGCCAGCAAAGTACTCGTTGAGCTGCGCGATGCAGCGTTGCGCCAGCGGCGATGGCTCACTTTCCGGCATCAGGCTTTGCTCCGTGAAGCCAATGTAGGTAAGGCTTTCGCCGCTGTCGGCAAGCTTGATTATGCCAAGCGGAGAGGGGTAGTATGCGATGTTTTCCATTTTGTCCACGAATTCATTTTGTCCACGAATTACACGAATTAACACGAAGCAGATTTGAGGATTTGAGGATTTGAGGATTTGGAAATTGCCGCCACCCAGCAATGAATCTTCAAATCTTCAAATCCTCAAATTTTCAAATCTTCAGCTTGCTCGTTGTGATGTAGGTGTACATTGCTGGCACCACGTAGAGCGTGAGCAGCAGCGAAATTCCCAGCCCGCCAACCACGGCGGTGCCCATCATGATGCGGCTGTTGGCGCCCTCGCCTGCTGCCATCACGAGCGGCAGCGCACCGAGAATGGTGGATAAGCTGGTCATCAAAATGGGGCGGAAGCGCGATGACGCAGCTTCGAGTATGGCCTCGCGGATGCTTGCGCCATCAGCCTTGCGCTGGTTGGCAAACTCCACGATGAGGATGCCGTTTTTGGACACCAGACCAACGAGCATGATGATGCCGATTTCGGAAAAGATGTTCATCGTTTTTTCGTTTGCCCACAGGAAAAAGAGCGCGCCAAACACGGCCAGCGGCACGGTGAACATGATGATGAGCGGGTCGCGAAAGCTCTCGAACTGCGCCGCCAGCACGAGGTAGATGAGCACCAGCGCCAGCAGGAAGGCGAACATCAGGCTCGACGCGCTGTCGCGAAACTCCTTGGACTCGCCAGCCAGCGCGGTGCGGAAGGTTTCGTCGAGCGTTTCCTCCGCAATTTGGTCCATCTCGTCAAGCCCGTCGCCAATGGTTTTGCCATTGCTCAGGCCTGCCGAAACGGTGGCCGAAACGAAGCGGTTGTAGCGGTAGAGGTTAGGCGGGGTGCTGGTTTCGCGCAGCATCACGAGGTTGTCGAGCTGCACCATTTCGTTGGCGTTGCTGCGCACGTAGATGGATTTTAGGTCGAGCGTTTTGCTGCTCTGCTGCCGGTCCATTTGCCCGATAACTTGGTACTGCTTGGAGTTGATGAAGAAGTAGCCAAACCGCTGCCCGCTTAGCCCCAGCTGCAGCGTTTGCCCAATGTTTTGCGTGGACACGCCCATCAGGTTTGCCTTGTCGCGGTTGATTTCCACGCGCACCTCGGGCTTGGTAAACTTGAGGTCAACGTCGGCCATTTGGAAGGTGGAATTTTCGTTCACCTTGGCCATAAATTTGGGCACAAACTCCTTCAGCTTGTCGAGGTTGATGGCCTGCAAAACGTACTGCACGGGCTGCCTCACGCGCTGCCCGCCAAAGGTGCTCTGCTGCATCGCGAACGCGCGCGCATCGGTGAGCGGGTAGAGCTTGGGCGCGAGCGACTCGAAGACTTGCTGCTGCGTGCGCTCGCGCTCCAGCGGCGGGGTTAGCATCACGCGGGCAAAGCCGCCGCCGGCAAAGGCTCGCGACATGATGATTTGCGTTTCGGGCACGTTGTCCTCCACGGCGCGCGTTACGTCGTCCACGTAGCGCGTCATGTAGTCGTAGGTGGAGCCTTCCACGCCCGAGCTGCGCACGATGATGAGCGAGCGGTCTTCGAGCGGCGCCATCTCCGACGGTATCGTGTTCCACAGGTAGTAGATGGCGGAGCCTAAGCCGAGCAGCACCACGATGGCTATCCAGCGGAAGCGCATGAACGCTGTGAGCGTGCGGCGGTAGCCGTTGTTGAGCCCCACAAAAAACGGCTCGGTAACGCGGTAAAACCACGTTTGCCGCTCGCGCCGCTTGAGCACTATGGTGGAGAGCATGGGCGTGAACGTGAGCGCCACAAAGGCCGAGATGAGCACCGCCCCCGCGATGACCACGCTGAACTCGCGGAACAGCCTGCCCGTTGTGCCCTCGAGAAACACGATGGGCAAAAAAACCGCCACCAGCGTGATGGTGGTCGACACGATGGCAAAAAATATTTCGTTGGCGCCCTTAATGCCCGCCTCGCGCGGCGAAAGCCCCGCCTCCACCTTGACGTAGATGTTTTCCATCATCACAATGGCATCGTCCACCACCAGCCCAATGGCGAGCACAATGGCCAGCAGCGAGAGCGTGTTGATGCTAAAGCCCGCGATGTACATGATGAAAAACGAGCCGACCAGCGACACCGGAATCACCACCGTTGGGATGAGCGTGGTGCGCCAGTCGCGCAGAAAAAGGAAGATGATGAACACCACCAAAAGGAAGGCCACGATGATGGTTTCGAGCACCTCGTTGATGGACGAGCGGATGAAGCGCGTGTTGTCGTAAATGAAGTTGACCTCCACGTCGTCGGGCAACGTTTTTTTGATTTGCACCATGCGCTTGTACACCTCGTCGGCAATTTCGATGTGGTTGGATCCCGGCTGCGGAATGACGCCCACGCCCACTCCCGGCACGCCGTCTTGCTTCATCACCGAGCGCAGGTCTTCGGGTCCGAGCTCGGCGTAGCCCACGTCGCGAAAGCGCACCACGCGGTCGCCGTCCTGGGCAATGATGAGCTTGTTGAAGTCCTCGGGCGAGGTGAGCAGGCCTTGCGCACGAATGCTGAGCGACATGGTTGTGCCCTCAATCATGCCGCTGGGCAGCTCCACGTTTTCGCGCAGCATGGCGTCGCGCACGTCGATGGGCGTAAGCCCGTAGCCTGCCAGCTTGGTGGGGTCCATCCACAGGCGCATAGCCCACCTTTTTTCGCCCCAAATGGAGATGGCGCTCACGCCCGAAATGGTTTGCAGCTGCTCCTTGTAGGTGAGGTCGGCAATCTCCGAGAGCTCAAGCAGCGAGCGGCTTTCGCTCTGGATGCCCACCATCATAATGGGGTCGCTGTCGGCGTCAGCTTTCGACACCGTTGGCGGGTCGCAGTCTTTGGGCAGCAGGCGGGTGGCGTTCGACACCTTGTCGCGCACGTCGTTGGCGGCGCTTTCCATTTCGCGGCTCAGCTCGAACTCCACCGTGATGCGGCTTTGCCCCACGCTGCTGGTGCTGGTAATGGAGCGGATGCCCTCGATGCCGTTGATGCTTTGCTCCAGCGGCTCGGTGATTTGCTTTTCGATGATGTCCGCGTTGGCGCCAATGTAGCTGGTGCTAACGGAAATGATGGGCGGGTCAACGCTCGGATACTCGCGCACGCCAAGCGAGGTGTAGCCAATCAGCCCGAAAATGATGATGACAATCACGAACACGGTGGTGAGCACCGGACGGTTGATGGAGGTGGAGGAGAGAGACATTTGGGATTTGAGATTTGAGATTTAAAATTTAAAATTTACGATTTGAAGATGTAGCGGAGGGCAATGCGTATGCCGCCTAAAGCCTGTATGGGCAAGGTTCCCGACGTGTACCGCGTGCCCGCACCGTACTTGCCGTTGGGCTGCAAAAGGAAAAC
>JAITOI010000197.1 GCA_031289995.1 Prevotellaceae bacterium
CTGCGCTCACTAACCTTAGTAGCACGGCCGTTAACCCTATTTCTTAAACCTTATTACCTTATTTGCATTTTCAATAAGGTAATAAGGTTATGATACCTACGTTATCATTTGGCTACTAAGGTTAATTTGACAAAATAAGGTTTTACAGTGGGTTGGGCTTGGCACGAAACCTCATTCCCACACAAAGAACGATAGAACCCTCCCGTTAATACTCATACCTCCCCAAATCCAGCTTAAGCAAAACAAAAATAAGTATAGTAAATGCCCAAAGCGACGAGCCGCCATAGCTGATAAAGGGTAGGGGGATGCCTACCACGGGCGCAATGCCGATGGTCATCCCGATATTTACGGCCACGTGGAAGAACAAAATGGAGGCGACGCCGTAGCCGTACATTTTGGCGAACAGGCTTTTTTGCTGCTCGGCAAGCGAGAGGATGCGCAGCAGCAGCAGCAGGTAGAGGCCGACCACCGCCACCGCGCCCATAAAGCCCCACTCCTCGCCGATGGTGCAAAAAATGAAGTCGGTGGTTTGCTCGGGCACAAAGTTGCCTTTGGTCTGCGTGCCCTCCAGAAAACCTTTGCCGGTGAGGCCTCCCGAGCCGATGGTAACCTTCGACTGGTGCACGTTGTAGCCCCAACCTTTGAGGTCGCTTTCGATGCCGAGCAGGTCGTTGATGCGGCGGCGCTGGTGCTCCTTGAGCACGTCGTTGAACATGTAGTCCACCGAGTAGTTGACGCCTACCGACATGAAGAAAAACACGATGAGGAAAAACACGCGGCTCATCTTGTGCCACCACGCGTACACGGCGGCCACCGGCGCCAGCGCTACGTGAGCGAGCGTGAGCGCGGCCAGCGGCGAGAGCGACCAGCCTGCCAGCCGAGCTCCAAAGTAGAGCAGCAGGCTGAGCGCAGCCACGATGCCTGCTGCCGCAAAGCCGTACTTGTAGCGTCGGCTGAAGGCCATGAACATGCCAAAGCACAGCGCGCTCACCGCAATGGCAATGCTGAGCGGCTCGAGCAGCAGCGAGGCGATGAACAGCCCCACCACGAACAGGCACAGCCCCACCACCCAGCCCTTCAGCCCCGCGCGGTAGAACATGATGATGAAGGAGGCGAACACCAGCGCCGAGCCGGTGTCGTGCTGCATCAGCACCATGCCCATCGGGAGCACCACCACGAGCAGCAGCAGCAGCAGGTCTTTGGGGTGGTGCATCCTAAAACCGTGTGCGCTGATGACCTTGGCCAGCACCAGCGCGGTGGCAATTTTGAGGAACTCGACGGGCTGCAAGCTCAGCGGCCCCAACGACAGCCACGAGCGCGAGCCGTTGATTTCGCGGCCGAAGATGAGCGTGGCCACAATCAGCAGCAGCGCCACGGCGTAGAGCGTGGTCGCGAAGTACTGGTAGAAGCGCCCCTCGACAACCATGACCACCACGGCAATCACGCAGGCCACGCAAATCCATAGCAGCTGCGAGCGGCTGCGGTTGCTCGCGCTCAGCAGCGAGGGGTTGTCCTCGTTGTAGCCCGTGGCGTAGATGCACACCAGGCCAATGGCCATCAGCGCAAGCCAGATGAAGATGATGCCCCAGTCCACCTTCGACACTACTTTACTGCTTCTTTGGTACATGTTGTTGGTGTATTAGGTCGCCGTTCAGAATGCGGTCTTCGTACCACGCGTGCACCGCTTTGTTCAAGTATTTTTCCACCATCAAGCTGGCTGTGGGGGCCGCCCAGGTTGCGCCGCCGCCGCCGTTTTCGATGTACACCGACACGGCAATTTTGGGGTTGTTTCGCGGCGCGAAGCAGATGAACACCGAGTGGTCTTCGCCGTGCGGATTTTGAGCTGTGCCCGTTTTGCCGCAGAGCTCGATGTCCCTCATCCGGACGCCTCGCGCGGTGCCGCCAAGCTCGCCGTTCACCGCGCGGTACATGCCCTCCACCGCAGTCTCGAAGTGCGCCGGCGCCACGGTGGTGGCGTGCGGCGTGAGGTAGCGGCTGTCGATGGCTCCGCCCTGGACGGACTTGGCCACGTGAGGCGTGTAGTAAAATCCGCGGTTGGCAATGGTCGCAGCAAGGTTGGCCATGTGCAGCGGCGTAACGCCCAGCTCGCCCTGCCCGATGGCCAGCGAAATTATGCTGAGCGACTTCCACCGGCCTGCGCCGTGCATGTTGTCGTAGGTTTGGACGCTGGGCAAAATGCCGCGCTGCTCGTTGGGTATATCGGAGTTGAGCTTGCGGCCAATGCTGAAGCTTTCGGCGTGCCTTCGCCAGGCGTTCAGCCCCTCGTGCGCATGGGGGTAGTGGTCGATGATGTTGCGAAAAATGTTGCAGAAATAGGTGTTGCACGACACCTGCAAAGCCTCGACCATGTTGGGGCGCGAGGTGAAGTGGTGGTGGCACCCCACCGACTGGCTGCGGCCGTAGTAGTAGGCGCCGGGGCAGGTGTAGGAGGTGTGCGGCGTGGCCGTATTTTCTTGCAGGGCGATGAGCGCGTTGAGGGTTTTGAAAATCGAGCCGGGCGGGTACTGCGCCATCACGGCACGGTTGAAGAGAGGCTTGAGCGGGTCGAGGCTAAGCGCGTTGCGCTCGGTCAGCATGTGGAGGTCGGAGAAGAGCCTGGGGTCGAACGTTGGCGCGGATACGAGGGCGAGGATTTCGCCGGTGGATGGCTCGATGGCGACAATGCTGCCCACCTTGTTTTGCATCAGCCGCTCGCCGTACTCCTGCAGGTCGGCATCGATGGTGCACACGAGGTTTGCGCCCGCCACAGCGGCGGAGTCGAACTTGCCGTTGGCGTACGAATTTTTGACGCGGTTGTACACGTCGCGCATCGACACCGATATGCCGCGCTTGCCGCGCAGCACGTTTTCGTACGAGCGCTCCATGCCGGTTTTGCCGATGTAGCTGCCCTGCGTGTAGAAGGCGTCGGCGGCGATGTTGCTCGTGTCGGCCTCGCCGATGTAGCCAATGAGGTTGCCGCCAATGGGCCGCTGAAACGACCGTATGCTGCGGGGTTGAGCGTAAAAGCCGGGGAACTTAAACCACTTTTCTTGCAGCAGGGCAAACGCCTCGGCCGACACCTGGCGGCTGAACAGCGCGGGCTGGTAGGCGGCAGTTTTGCGGGCGCCAGCCTTGATGAGCTGCAGCTTCTGGGTGATTTGCTCCGCGCTCTGGTTGAGCACCTGCGCCAGCGACAGCGTGTCGAAGCTGGCCAGCTCGCGCGGGACAACCAGAATGTCGTACACCGTTTGGTTGCCCACCAGCAGCGCACCGTTGCGGTCGTAAATCAGGCCCCGCGCGGGGTACTGAATTTCGTAGTGCAGCGCGTTCCGGTCGGCCACGCGCTTGTAGTAGTTGTCCACCATCTGGATGTAGAACACGCGGCCAATGATGACAGCGCAGGCCAGCACAAAGCATACGGTGATGTATATCCGCCTATTTGCAAACTCGTTCACCTGTTAGTAGCGTTTATCTTTCTTTTCAAAAATGATTTCGAGCATCATCATCAGCGCCACCGCCGCCGCCGTGCTCAGCGCGGTGCGGAGCAGCGTGAGGTGCAGCTCGTACAGCGAGAACACCTCTATCAAAAACAGCTCGAGGTGGAACACGAAGGCCAGCACCGTCGCGTAGCCCATCCACCGCATGTAGCCCAGCGTGTAGATGCTGGGGCGCATCGCCTTGTCCACGTTCTCCTGCCCCACGAGCAGCATTACCACTCTGGGTCGCACAAAGCCCAGCAGCACGCAGGCGGAGGTGTTTACGCCCAGCGTGCCCGAAAAAAAATCGACCGCCACGCCCAGCGCAAACGAGATGAGCAGCAGCCCCACCCGCGACATGCCCACCGGCAGCACAATCAGGTAGAGGATGTACACGCAGGGCGCCACAAATGCGTCGAGCAGGCCGCGCAGCTGAAGGTTGTTGAACAGCAACAGCTGGGCTGCTACCAGCGCAGCCGCAATCAAAAAGCTATGCAGTATTTTATTCATGACTCCGTGTTGCTTGGTTGAGTTTTTTGAGCTCGTCTTGGCGCATAAACTTCACTACGTTCACGTAGCGCAGCTTCTTAAAGTCGAGGTTGAGCTGGACGCGAAGCTCGTGGAAGTTGCCTTTCTGCATGGCGTACGAGCTCACGGTGCCGATAAAAATTCCTTCGGGAAACATGCTCGAGTAGCCGCTCGTTTCGACCGTGTCGCCCACCTCCACCGGCACGTGCTGCGGCACATCCGTCAGCATCACCTCGCGGTAGTTGACGCCGCCCCACTGCAGGGAGCCAAGGTAGCCCGTGCGCCGCAATCGGCCGCTGATGCGAAAGTCGCGGTTGAGCAGCGACATCACCGTGGCGTAGTGCGCCGAAGTGTTGACCACAATGCCCACCACGCCGTCGTCGGTGATGACGCCCATTTCGGGCGACACGCCTTCCCACTCGCCCACGTTGAGCGTGAAAAAGTTGTGCTGCTTGTTGGTGGTGCCGCCCACCACGTTGGCGGGTATGTAGGTCATCAGCTTTCCGCTTCGCTGGTCGTAGCTGCGCTTGGCCTGCAGCGTGGTGTCGGCGTGCTGGTAGTGGTCGAGAAGGTTGCGCAGGCGGGCGTTTTCGGACAGCAGCTCCTCGTTGTAGCGCTTCAGCGACACGTAGTCCGTTACCTCGCTCACCACATCGAAGCAAAAATTTTGCACCATCTGCATGGCGCCAAACAGCCGCGTTTGCTGGTAGTACGAGCCGTACGAAAGCATCATCAGCGCTAAGCTTTCGAGCATCACAAACACGATAGCGGCGCGGAAACGCAGGATGAGCTTGAGCAGGTTTCCCATCGTTTAGGCCTCGTGATTAGCGCATCAGGAATTGGAAGTTGCCGATGTTCTTGAGGGCAATGCCGGTGCCGCGTGCAACGGCGTGAAGGGGGTCTTCCACCACGTGAAACGGGATGTTGATTTTGTCGGTGAGCCGCTTGTCCAACCCGCGCAGCAGAGCGCCGCCGCCGGTCAGGAACACGCCCTTGCCCACCACGTCGGCGTAGAGCTCGGGCGGTGTTTGCTCCAGCACGTTTAGGATGCCGCTCTCGATTTTCGATATCGAGCGGTCGAGGCTGTAGGCCACATCTTGGTACGACACCGACACCTCAATCGGCAGCGCCGTCATCAGGTTGGGGCCTCGCACAACGTAGTCGGCAGGCGGAGTTTCGAGCTCGGAGAGGGCGCTGCCCACGTGGATTTTGATGTCCTCGGCGGTGCGCTCGCCAATCTTGATGTTGTGCTGGTGGCGCATGTACGTTTGGATGTCGGTGGTGAACACGTCGCCCGCGGTGCGGATGCTCTTGTTGCACACGATACCGCCCAGCGCGATGACGGCAATCTCAGCAGTGCCGCCGCCAATGTCCACCACCATGTTGCCTTCGGGCGCTTCCACGTCCAGCCCCACGCCCAGCGCGGCGGCCATAGGCTCGTAGATGAGGTAGACGTCCTGCCCGCCGGCGTGCTCCGACGAGTCGCGCACGGCGCGAACCTCCACCTCGGTGCTGCCCGACGGGATGGCCACCACGATACGCAGCGACGGACGAAACAGGCGGGTGCCCGACGGGATTTTTTTTATCATCCCGCGAATCATCTGCTCCGCCGCGTGGAAGTCGGCAATCACGCCGTCGCGTAGCGGACGCACAGTCTTTATTTTTTCCGGCGTCTTGCCGTGCATCTGGCGCGCCAGCTCGCCAACGGCAATCAGCTTGCCGGTGCTCTGGTCGATAGCCACAATTGACGGCTCGTCAACCACAATGCGGTCGTTGTAGATGACCACCGTATTCGCAGTACCAAGGTCAATAGCCAGCTCCTGCGTGAAAAATGAGAATAGTCCCATGATGTTATTTTTTTGTTTTGATTTGCGATTTTTGATTTGTGATTTGCGACAATACCCAGTGTTTTTGTCCACATGTGATTTGCGATTGTGCGATGTGCGATTTGCATTTTACGATAGCGCTGGGTCGCATATCGCATATCTCATAGTCGCATATCGGTATTGTCTCACGTCTAATGCTTAAAATGCCTTATTCCCGTTGCTACCATTGCCATGCCATGCGCGTTGCAGAAGTCAATGCTGTCTTGGTCGCGCAGCGAACCACCGGGCTGAATGACGGCTTCAATGCCTGCCTTGTGCGCAATTTCTACGCAGTCGGCAAACGGAAAAAATGCGTCCGAAGCCATTGCTGCACCTTGCAGGGCGAAGCCAAACGATTGTGCCTTTTCGATAGCCTGCCGCAGGGCGTCCACGCGCGATGTTTGCCCCACGCCGCTTGCCAGCAGCTGGCCGTTTTTGGCGAGCACAATGGCGTTCGATTTCGAGTGCTTCACCACCTTGTTGGCGAACAACAAATCCTGCACCTGTGCGGCTGTAGGTGTCGTAACGGTTGTTGGCTTTAGGTCGGCTGCGGTCTCCGTTGCCCTGTCCGCATCCTGCACCAGCAGGCCGTTGAGCGCCGAGCGTAGCTGCTGCGCGGGCATCGCAAATGTTTTTGCCACGAGGATAATGCGGTTCTTCTTCTGCCTCAAAATCTCCAGCCCTTCGGCGCTGTAGGCAGGCGCAATCACCACCTCGCAAAACAGCTTGTTCACCTCCTCGGCAGTGGCCTTGTCGAGCTCGCGGTTGCACGCCAGCACGCCGCCAAACGCCGACACAGGGTCGCCCGCCAGCGCATCCTTCCAGGCCTGCAATAGCGTGGAGCGCGAGGCCAATCCGCAAGCGTTGTTGTGCTTGATGACGGCAAACGTTGGCTCGCTGAAGTCGGCGATGAGCCTCACCGCAGCGTCCACGTCGAGCAGGTTGTTGTACGAAATTTCTTTGCCATGCAGCTGTTCAAGCTGCGCCCCGAAGCTGCCAAAAAATGTCGCCTTCTGGTGCGGATTTTCGCCGTAGCGAAGCGGCATGGAATCTTGCACGCTGAGCTTGAATGCGGGCAGATTTTCGCGGCGGTTGAAGTAGCCAAAAATAGCGCTGTCGTACCCGCTCGACACGTTGAAGGCTTGAGCTGCAAGGTAGCGACGGTTGGCCAGCGAGGTGGCGCCGTCGTTGGCTTTGAGCATGTCGAGCAGCTCCGCATACTGGTGTCGCGAGGCAACAACGGCCACGTCGACATAATTTTTTGCGGCTGCGCGAATGAGCGAGATGCCGCCAATATCTATCTTCTCGATAACGTCCTCTTCGGCTGCGCCCAATGCAACCGTGGCCTCGAAGGGGTAGAGGTCAACCATCACGAGGTCGATGGTAGGAATTTCGTACTGCTTCAGCTGAGCCTCATCGCCTGCATTGGCGCGGCGTGCGAGGATTCCGCCAAGCACTTTTGGGTGCAACGTTTTCACGCGCCCACCAAGTATCGACGGGTATCCGGTGAGGCTCTCCACCGCCTGCGCCTTCACGCCCAAGCCCTCGATGAGCTCCAGCGTGCCACCCGTGGAGTAGATGCTCACGCCTTGCCCAGCAAGGTATTTGACCACCTCCTCCAGCCCATCTTTGTAGTACACCGAAATGAGAGCGCTGCTTATTTTTTTCAACCCTTCGTTCTCCATTTTCAACTTTTCAATCTTCATTTTTCGTGCTAAATTATCGCCTCCTGGTACGCATCCAAATCCGCCGTGCTAATCTTTTTGAGGCGAATGCGGATGACGAACGGCTGCGCCGCTTTGTCAATTCCGACGGGCAAAACGAGGTCGTAGTAAACGCTGCCGGACTTGTCGCGGTAGTAGGTCGCGGGCTTGCCTCCGCCGTTGATGCGCACAGGTTTTCCGTCGAGCGTTTGCGACTGCGCAATGACGTAGACGTCGTCGCGGCTGCCGGTTTTTGGAATTTTTATGCGCAGCAAATTGTTGAGCGGCTTGTTGAACACCACGAGGTAGATGCTGTCGCCGCGCTGCGTGGAGTAGCCCCAATCTTGCTTGTCGAGCAGCGAGTGGTGGGTGCCATAAATTGCCTCGCCGTTTGCCGCCATCCACGCGCCCATGCCTGCGGCAACATCGGCCTCTTCCTTGCGGATGTTGCCGTTGCCGTCGGGGCCAAAGTTGATGACAAAGTTGCCGTCGAGCGAGTTGGCTTTCACGAGCATTTCGATGAGCTCGTAGGGCTTTTTGACGTAGGTCCACGACCAGTCGCGGTGGTAGCCCCACTGGTTTTCGGGGATGGTCATCACGCAGTCCCAATCGTTGCCGCCAACCTCCTTGAGCGAGGCTGGCAGGTTGCGCTCAAAGCGCTGGTCGTAGTCGTCGATGAGGTTGCCGTTGGCGTCGGTGTGGCGGTTGCCCAGCTCGTCGGCGCGAAAACGGCTGCCGATAATCAGCCCGGGTCGCATTGCGCGCAGCTCCTCGCCCAGCTGGTCAACCCACGCAGATTGCTTCATCCACGCGCCATCCCACGAGCCGTCGAACCACAGCCCTTTGATGGTGGGAAAGTTGGTGAGCAGCTCCACGAGCTGGTTGCGCGTAAAGGTTTTGAAATTTTCGTAGCGGACGCGGTCAGCGTTGCTGCGGAAGGGTTCGTAGCCTGCCCACAGCTTGCGGTCGTCGGGCGTAATGCCGTGCCCAGCTTGGTAATCGGGGTGGTGCCAGTCGATGATGGAGAAGTAGAGGTGCACGTCGATGCCCTCGGCGGTGTAGGCATCCACGACTTCGCGCACGATGTCTTTTTTGTAGGGCGTGCTGGCAACGGTGTAGTCGGTGTATTGGCTATTCCAGAGGCAAAAACCGTCGTGATGCTTGGTGGTGAACACGAGGTAGCGTGCGCCCATTTGCTTTGCCTGTTTTGCCCAGCGCTTGGCGTCGAAGCTGGCCGGGTTGAACTGCAGGTAGAGGCTATCGTAGGTGGAGTTTGGCATATCGCGCCACGAGCGAATCCACTCGGCTGCGCCCTTGTAAATTTTGCCGTTCCACACGCCGCCGGGGATGGCGTACACGCCCCAGTGGATGAACTGCCCTAAGCCGTACTCGCGCCAGCGCTGCATGTCAGCGTCAGCGCGCTTGCCGACGCGATGAGCGCCGTGTTTGAGAGGAAGAGGCTCGCTTTTTTGAGCCATCACATTAAAGACTGTAGCCAGCGTCAGCACAAGGCTACAGAGGGATGTTTTTTTCATTAAAATGAGTATTTTTTTGTGCGCAAAGGTAGGGAAAAAAAAGAAGGTTTTTCATATTCCACGCCGATTTTGGCGCGGTTTGGCCAAAAAGTTATCAACAAGAAATCACCAACGCCATTTTTTACTACCTTTGCGCCCCAATCAGACATTTGGAATATGCAATCAGAAATTTCAATCGCTCAAAGCCTGCTGCAGATTCACGCCATCAAGCTGAACCCCGCGCAGCCATTCATCTGGGCATCGGGGTGGCGCTCGCCCATCTACTGCGACAACCGCCGCACGCTGGCTTACCCCGCGGTGCGGACGCAAATTGCGGAGGCTTTTGCCGCGCTTGTTCGCCAAAAATATCCCGATGCGGAAGTCGTGGCGGGCGTGGCCACAGGCGCCATTGCGCACGGCGTGCTGGTGGCCGAAAAGCTGGGATTACCCTTCGTTTATGTGCGCGCCAAACCCAAAGACCACGGGCTGGGAAACCTGATTGAAGGCGAGCTGCAACCCGAAAAAAAGGTGGTGGTGGTCGAAGATTTAATCTCCACCGGAGGCAGCAGCCTTAGCGCCCTCGCGGCTTTGCGGGAGGCGGGTGCGCAGGTGCTGGGCATGGTGGCCATCTTCACCTACGGCTTCGAGCTGGCGCAAAAACGCTTTGCCGACGCGGGATGCGAGCTCAGCACGCTGTCGAGCTACGACACGCTCATCGAGCACGCCCTCGCCATCGGCTACGTGCAACCCCACGAATTGCAAGCGCTGAAGCGCTGGCGCGAGGCTCCAGATAAGTACTAAAAAAATGGACTACGTTAGCAAAATAGTAAAGCTGAACAGCAACGTCAGCGGGCTGTACGCGCTGTTTGCCGATTTCAGAAATTTGGTGCGCTTAGTGCCACCCGACAAAGTTGCCGACCTGGAGGCAACGGAAGACGAGTGCTCGTTCACCGTCAAACCCATTGGCCGCGCGGGCTTGCGCATTGTAGATAGGGAGCAGGACAAGACGGTGAAGTACGCCACCGACAGCAAATCGCACGGCGATTTCATGCTCTGGGTGCAGCTCAAACCCGCCACACCACAGGAAACCTACCTGCGCATCACGCTTCGCGCCAAGCTCAACATTTTGCTGCGCAACCTCGTCGGAGGCAAGCTGCAGAAAGGGCTTGACGACTTTGTGGACAAGCTCGCAGAGGGGATGAACGGAGCGAGGTGAGCTACTTGTAGGCAAGTGGTACCAACGAGCTGAGATAATTTTCGATGTTGGTGTAGCCCTTGCTGCTCGACTTGTTGGCGTCGGAAGCATCGGCAGGATTCAAGCCGTTGGTGGCTTCCCAAACATCGGGCATACCGTCGCCATCCGTGTCTGGGAGCGGCGTTGCCGATGTCAGCTCAGGCCATCCGCCCGCCTGCTCCACCATGTCAATAATGCCGTTGCTGCCCAGCAGAAACGTGTTGCTGCGCAGCTGCTCCACCACCCGCCTTTCGTGCGCATCCCTTGCTGGCGCTACCACTCCGGCGTTTTGCAACACCAGCTCATAGGCCTCCTGCGCAGCTTGCGTGCTGACGGGCGAAAACTCAAACGGCGTCAGCTTTCGGTTGCGCACCTCCGACGTGCCCGGCTCAAAATCCACGCCGCCCTTCCAGTTGTCGGCCGAGATTTCGGGATAGCCTTCCACCACGTTGCCCTCGATGTGCCACAGCCCGCTAAAGCCCATATTTTCGGCGTTGTCGATACGCGCAATCCGCCGTCGCACCGCGTCCTGCGTGGCGGGACCAGGCTTGTAGTAGTTGTTCACAAGGTTGATGGAAAGCGGCTTTCCGTCGCACGAGCGGTGCTGCCAGTTGGCGATAACGCAGTTGCGCACATCGAGCATCACCGTTGGGTTTTGGTTGTTGCCGGCGATGCTCGCGTTGCGTGCTACGGCGCAGGCCAAAATGTTGTGGTGGAACGAGGTCTTGTAGCCGCCAATGGACGCGCCGTAGCCGTGCGCACCCTTCTCGTGCACCGAGCGGTGGAGCGGCTCCGCGATGATGCACCACTGGAACGTAACAAAGCTGCTCCCGTGCCAGTTGTTCACCGCCTCGTCGTTGGTCCACGCCACCGTGCAGTGGTCAACGATTACGTTCGACGACTCGCGCACCTCAATGCCGTCCAGCTCCGAGCCTTTGAGACCGGAGGCGATGCCCGGCCGTATGCGCAGGCAGCGAACAACGATGTCGTGCGTGTTCAGGATGTGCAGCGGAAAATTTTTGAGGCACACGCCTTCTCCCGGCGCAGTTTGCCCCGCAATGGTGAGGAATGGCGCGGTGATTTCGAGCATCGACTGTAGCTCGATGGTTCCCGAAACCTTAAAAATTACGATGCGCGGATGGGGCTTGCCAACGGCCTCGCGCAGGCTGCCCGGCCCGCTATCGTTGAGGTTTGTAACCTCCAGCACCTGCCCGCCACGCCCTCCGCGGGCGTACATGCCCCAGCCCTCCGCACCCGGAAAGGCTGGCAGCGATTGTGCTTGGGCGCTACAAAGCGTGCAAAATATGATGGCTGTGAGTAGGGGTGTTTGCTTCATTTTTTTTGGTGTTTTGGTAATATTTTTTTTTGAATCATCAACAAATTTATCATTTATTTTGATAATGGTTT
>JAITOI010000201.1 GCA_031289995.1 Prevotellaceae bacterium
GGCAGGCGATAGGATTGAGCTGTACTCGCTCAGCGGCGCGAAGCTGAAAATCTTTGCCACCACAGGCACCAAGAGCACCATAGATTTGTCCACATTGCCCACAGGCACCTACGTTGTGAAGGCGGGGAATAGGGTGGCGAAGGTGGTGAAGCAGTAGCGCAATTGGACAAATTCAATTGCGGGAATGAGTACAATTGGGCTAAAGCCCCCTGCTGGTTGTGGCAGGGCGGGGTTAGCCCAATTCTCATTTTTGCCGTCGATTTTAACCGACGGTCGTTTTTGATTTACTATTTTTTTCATCTGCATTATTTTTTGCAAAAGCGAAGCAAAAAAAGCGTATATTTGTCGCCTTCAAATCGTGAAATTTTTTTCCAACAACACAGGAAATTATGAGCAAGAAAATTGTAAGCTTCGGGGAGATTATGCTGCGGTTGGCAACGCCGGACAACCAACGTTTCTGCCAAGCGCGGGAGTTCACCGCTACCTTTGGCGGCGGCGAAGCCAACGTGGCCGTGTCGCTCGCCAACTTTGGTTTGGACGCGGAGTTCGTGAGCCGGCTGCCGCAAAACGACATCGCCCGCGCCTGCGAAATGGAGCTGCACCGCTACGGCGTGAGCACGCGCAACATGCTGTACGGCGGCGAGCGCCTGGGCATCTACTTCCTCGAAACCGGCGCTGTGGCTCGCCCCAGCAAGGTAGTGTACGACCGCGCACATGCCGCCATTGCCGACATCAAGCCCGGAATGGTGGACTGGAAAAAAGTGCTGGATGGTGCCGATTGGTTCCACTGGACGGGCATCACACCCGCGCTATCGCAGGGCGCAGCCGACGCCTGCCTCGAGGCCATCAGCGCCGCAAACGCAATGGGCGTAACGGTTTCGGCCGACATCAACTTCCGCAAAAATTTGTGGCGCTACGGCAAGTCTGCAGCCGAGGTAATGCCCGCGCTGGTGGAGGGATGCGACGTAATTTTGGGCAACGAGGAGGATGCCGAAAAAGTGTTCGGCATTAAGCCCGACGGCTTCGATGCAGCCACGACTGGCGGTGAGGTCAACGCGGCAGAATTTCGCTCGGTGTGCACCCAGCTGATGCAAAAATTTCCGCGCGCCAAGAAGGTCATCATCACGCTGCGCGGAAGCATCAACGCCAACCACAACACCTGGGGCGGCGTGCTCTACGACGGCACAACGCTCTTCGAATCGCCCCGCTACGACATCACGCACATCGTTGACCGCGTGGGCGGCGGCGACTCGTTTATGGGCGGCCTCATCTACGGCCTGCTCAGCTACGCGGGCGACAACCAGCGGGCGCTGAACTTTGCCGTGGCCGCCTCCTGCCTCAAGCACACCATCTACGGCGACTTCAATCAGGTAACGGTTTCGGAGGTCGAAAATCTGATGAAGGGAGACGCAAGCGGCAGGGTTTCGAGGTAGAAAAAATATCAAAAAATTACGGCCATGAAGAACAACTTTTTCCTCGCGCTGCTGCTCTGTACGGCAGCCACAGCGGGATGCAGCGACAAAGGCTCGTCCGCCATCGATGCGGATGCGGAGCTTGTCCCCGCCAAACCCATTGCGCTATCGGCTGCGCAGAAGCAGCGTGCCGAGCTCGACAACCGCTTTGCGCTCGCCATGTTTCGCAACGTGTCGGCGGCTGTGGGGAGCAATACTTTTTTCTCGCCGCTAAGCCTCAACATGGCGCTGGGTATGCTCTACAACGGCACGTCGGGCGACACGCGCACCGAGCTGGCGCAGGTGATGGGCTTTGCCGATTTTAGCGAAGCTGAAATCAACGAGTACTACCAGCTGATGTCCGATGCGCTGCTAAGCGTTGACCCGCTTACGGAGCTTGGCATTGCCAACTCGATTTGGTACCGCACGGGCTTTGACGTGAAGCCGCCATTCGTGAGCATCAACCAGCAATATTTTTCGGCAGAAGTGCAATCGCTCGACTTCGCCAGCCCTGATGCAGCAAGCATTATCAACGGCTGGTGCGCCGACAAAACGAAGGACAAAATCAAGGAAATTATTGAGTCGCCCATCCCCAACGATGTGGTGATGTACCTCATCAACGCGCTCTACTTCAAAAGCAAGTGGCAGTACACGTTCGACAAGAGCGAGAGCCGCGAGGCGGACTTCAGCAAAGCCAACGGCAGCGCGGTTTCCGCCACGTTCATGCACCACACCGCCACGCTGCCCTACTACGCCGACGAGCACGTGCAGTGCGTGGAAATGCCCTACGGAAATCAGGCCTTCAGCATGGTTGCGTTGCTTCCGCCAGACGGCACGAGCATTGAGCAGCTGGTGGAATATCTCGACAGCGAAACGTGGTTGGGCATCACCCAAGGGCTGCACGAACGTGAGGTGAGCGTAGCGTTTCCGCGCTTCAAGGTGGAGTGCGAAATCGCGCTCAACAAGCCTGTTCAGCAAGCGGGCATACTGCAAATTTTCAACGAAGGAGGTCTGCTAAATCTAAGCGATAATCCATACGTAGTTGTTTCCAACATCAAGCAAAAAACATTTGTCGAGGTGAACGAGGAGGGCACGGAGGCGGCGGCTGTAACTGCGATTGGGATGGAGATGACATCAGCTGGTCCATCATCGCCCACTCCGTTCATCGCCAACCGTCCATTTCTCTACCTGATTAGGGAAAAAAGCACGGGCGTAATTCTCTTCGTGGGTCGCATGGACGAGCCTAAGGAATCGTAGGCGCAGCAAGGGTTTTAGCAACAGCAAGAAGTTTTTTAATTCTCAGCTTTCATCAACTATTTTCATCAACCAAACAAAACAAAAAACAAATTATGGCAACAAACAACATTAGCCCCAAAGACGCGACGCGATACGTTGCGTGGGGCATCGTAGTGCTGGTAGCGCTCTTCGTGGGCGCGGGCAGCTTCTACACCATCGACACCGGTGAGCGCGGCGTAGTGCTGCGCTTCGGCAAGCTGCAGGCGACGGCAGGGGAGGGCTTGAACTTCAAGATTCCCTACGCCGACGACGTGAAAAAAATCTCCGTTCGCGACCGCAACCTGACCGTGATTTCCGAGGTTTCGTCGAGCGACATCCAAACCATCAACGTCTCGGTGAGCCTCGTGTACTCGCTCGACCCGATGAAGGTGGACAAGATTTTTCAGACCTACGGCATCGACATCGAGAACACGCTGGTGCGCCCCACCTTGTCGGAAAAGGTGAACGCGGTGATTGCCGAGTACCCCATCGAAAAGTTCGTGGAAAAGCGCGCCGAAATCTCGAACCGCATCAACTCCATGTTTGCCAACCAGGTGGCGGGCACGGGCATCCTCGTCAAGAGCTTGCTCATCACCAACCACGACTTCAGCGCGGAGTTCAACAAGGCCATCGAGGACAAGAAAATTGCCGAGCAGGGAGCGCAGGCCGCCAAGTTCACGCTGGAGCGGATGAAGCTCGAGGCGGAGGCGCAAAAAATTAAGCAAGCCTCGCTGTCGAACATGGTGCTGCA
>JAITOI010000211.1 GCA_031289995.1 Prevotellaceae bacterium
GCTGTATAGCTCTTTTCCCATGCCCACAAACTGGGCGCCTTGTCCGGGAAAAATGAATGCTTTTTTCATGTGTGTGTTTTGTTTTTTGCGGGCGCAAAGGTAGGGAAAATAATGCAGACTGTGCGCCTGATGCGCTATCGGCTTGCAAAGCATCACTTACCTTTCTCCCAAAGGCCAACCCGAATAGCTATTTAGTGCAAAATAGCATTAGATTTATGTCAATTGTCCAAAAAAAAAAAAAAACAAGCGTTAATTGTGCGGGGAAAGTTTTACATTTGCACGTTTCGTGCACGAGCACGAGATGTGATGTTACACAAATAAAAGTTGTACTACTATGCAAAAATTTCAATGTAAGCCGCCTTGGGTGGCTAAAAAAAATCAACGCACGCTCATCGTGCTTGCGGCGGCTCTCCTGCTGCCGCTGTGCGGATGGGCGCAGGCGGTGCGTGGCGTATCGGGCACGGTGCGCGACGCCGAAAATCAAGCTTTGCCGGGCGTGAGCGTGGTCGTGAAAGGCACCACCAGCGGCGTTACCACCGATGCCAGCGGTGCGTACACCATTCAGGCTCCCGACAACGCCACGCTGGTGTTTTCGCTCACCGGCATGACCTCCAAGGAGGAGGCAGTGGGTGGCCGCGCGGTCGTTGACGTGGCGCTTGCCGAAAGGCAGCAAGGCCTCGACGAGGTGGTGGTCATCGGCTACGGCACGGTGAAAAAGCGGGACTTGACGGGGGCGGTGTCGTCGGTGAAGGGCGACCAGCTGGCCTCGTTTCCGGTGAGCTCGCTGGTGGAATCCTTGCAGGGCAGGGTGGCCGGCGCGGACATTACGCGCGACGATGGCTATGCCGGTGCGGGCGTAACCATCCGCATCCGCGGCAACAGGTCGGTGAACAACCCGAGCAGCTCCAACAACCCGCTGTACATCGTGGACGGCGTGCAGGGCGTGGAGGTGAACGATGTCAACGCCAACGACATTTTGTCCATCGAGATTTTGAAGGACGCCGCCTCCACCGCCATCTACGGCTCGCGGGGCGCAAACGGCGTCATCATTATCACCACCAAAAAAGGGCTGATTTCGCGCCCCAAAATCTCGCTCAACTCCTACTTCGGGCTGTCGCAGGTGGCAGGCTACGGCGACTTCATGAACGCCGAGCAGTACATTGCCTTCCGCCGCGAAAAGTATAGGGCGGCCGGCAAGTGGAGCAGCCCTGCCGACGATGCGGTGGCGTTTACGCAGGAAGAGCTGGACGCGATTGCGCTCGGCACCGACAACAACTGGCCGCAGTTGTCGCTGCATCAGGGCTACCAGCAAGACCACGTGCTGAGCGTGGCGGCGGGAACGGAGAACACGAAGGTCTACCTTTCGGGCAACATTTTCGATGAGCAGGGCATCCTCAAAAACGACCACTACACGCGCTACTCAGGGCGTATGAGCGTTGACCAAAAGGTGTACTCCTGGCTCGACGCGGGAATGCAAGCCCAGCTGGCCTACATCGACAACCAGAGGCGCAGAGACCCCTTCAGCGGCGCCTCGAAAATTTACCCCATTGCGCCGGTGTACGATGAGAACGGCAATCTGACCATCAAGCCGTTTAACGGGCAAATAAATCCCCTGCTGGATGAGGACTTGAACAACTACAACCAGAAGGTGGAAGCTACCCGATTTTCGGGTTCGGCCTACCTGGAGATTAAGCCGCTCAAAGATTTGTCGCTGCGCTCCAGCTTTGGCGCCACGGTGAGCAACAGCACCGATGGCTCGTACAAATCTAAGACCTCCATCGACGGCGGAAACAACAATGCCTCCATCAGCCAAACCCGCGTTGACACTCGTTTTTTTACATGGGAAAATGTGCTGAGCTACTCCAAAACCATAGGCCAGCACTCGTTTGGGCTAACAGGCGTGGCATCGATGAACAAGTACACCACCTCCAACCTCTGGGCGAGCGCAAGGAACCCTGTGCTGCCCGCTCAGCTGTGGTACACGATGGCCTCCACCGACACGCAGAGCAAGGGCGCCGGCTACTCGGAGTACGCGCTCGCCTCGTTTGCCGGACGCATCAACTACAGCTTCATGGACCGGTACATTTTGAACGCCACCGTCAGAGCCGACGGCTCCTCGAAGGTGGGCGGCAAGTGGGCTAGCTTCCCCTCGGTGGGTCTAGCATGGAGGGTGATTGAGGAGTCGTTTATGAAGAGCCAGGACATTGCGAGCAACCTCAAGCTCAGAGCCAGCTATGGCGTTTCGGGCAACGACGCCGTGACGCCCTACTCCACGCAAATGACGCTGGCCTCGCTCGCCAACTACTCGTGGGTGGGCAGCGCGGCGGCTTCGACCTACGTGCTGGGCGCAAAAATGGGCAACACCGACCTGACCTGGGAGACCACCAAATCGCTCGACATCGGCATCGACCTGGGCTTCTTCAACGACCGCCTCAACCTGACCTTCGACTACTACAACGCCAACACCGACAACCTGCTGTTCAACTTCCCGCTGCCCCCCACCACCGGCCTGATGCCGGCGCTGGCCGTGCTGCCCACGGCGACTTCAAGCCCGGGAACCATCGACCGAAACTACGGCAAAACCAACAACCACGGCGTGGAAATTTTGGTCGAATCGCGCAACATTGTCAAGAAGAATTTTCAGTGGTCAACCGCCCTCACCTTCGCCAAAAATACGGAGGAAATCATCAGCCTGCCCGACGGCAAGGATAAGATTGACGCCGACTACCGCAACAGCCAAATCATTGGCCAGCCCGCCAAGGTGTTCTACTCCTTCATCAACGACGGCATCTGGCAGGAAAGCGAAGTGGTGGAAGCGGCCACCTGGGGCGCCGTTCCCGGAGACCTGAAGCTGCGGGATATTTCGGGCCCCAACGGCACGCCCGACGGCATTATCGACGCCTTAGACCGAACGGTGATTGGCAAGGTGGCGCCCGATTTTTACGGCAGCATCAACAACGAGTTCAAGTTCTACGGCTTCGACCTCAGCATCTTTATGACCTACCGCGTTGGCTCGTGGATTACCTCCGACTACTGGGCAAAATATAACGCCGGCAGCGGGCACAACAACGGCGCGGTGGTGGACTACTGGACGCCCGAAAATCCGACCGGCACCTTCCCCCGACCCAACGTTGACCGAACGCTGAAAAACGAGTACCTTTCCATGCTATCGCTGCGCGAAAACTCCTACTTCAAGGTCAAAAATATTGTGCTGGGGTATACCCTGCCAACCTCGCTTTCGCAACGGTTTAAGGTGGAAAATCTGCGCGTGTGGGCCTCCATCAAAAACTCGATAATTATTTCGCAAGAGCCGAACGTTTTTGACCCCGAACAGGAAGGACAAATCGACCAGCCGCTCAACAAAATGATTACATTTGGCATCAACATTGGATTGTAAAACTCTAAAAAAAATAAGCAATTATGAAAAACTATGTAACGTACATGCTGCTTGCTGCGGCAACGATAGGCGCCTCCTCCTGCGAAAGCTTTTTGGAGGAGTACAACCCCACCGGCTCTACCGAAGAGGCGGTGTACACCACGCCGGAAGGATTTGAAACCGGCGTCAACGGCTGCTACAGCTACACCCGCGGCTTGTGGGGCAAGGAGGAAGGGCACTTCCTGCTGGAGGCTGGCACCGACCTGTGGACTGGCGGAAGCGGAAACCTCAAGCCGGAGCTGACCAACTACGTCAACTTGAGCGCCTCCGAAAACTTCATCACCGACCGGCTATGGAGCAACAGCTACGCCGCCATCAACCTTTGCAACACCATGCTCGGGTACCTGGACTACGCCAACCCGCTGCTCAAAGCTCAGCGCGAGGCCGAGCTCCGGTTCCTGCGCGCGTTCCACTGGTGGACGCTGGTGGAGTGCTTTGGCGACATCCACTTCAGCACCGCGCCCAACCGCGGCGTGATTACCACCGCCAACAAGACCGCGCCCGACCAGGTGTACGCGCAGGTGGAGCAGGACTTGGAGTTCGCCTTCAACAACGCCCTCGCCACCTCAACCGACTTGGGCCGCGTTACCAAGCCCGTGGTGGAGGCCTTCTGGGCAAGGCTGCTGCTCACGCGGGGCAAAAACGCCGAGGCCATAACCCACGCCAAAAACGTGATTGGCAGCTACGGCTACGAGCTCGAAGAGCTCGCCAACCTCTGGGACGTAACGAAGGAAAGCACCAACAAGGAGAGCATCTGGGCGGTGGTCAACTGGCCTACCTCTAACCTCAACGGCGTGGGCACCTTCCTGCACCAGGGCTACATCATGCTCTACCAGAACATCTCGGGCGTGAACATCAACGTGGCCGACGGCAACCCCACCGCGAAGCTCATGCCGACTTACTTCCTGCTGAGCCTGTTTGACCAAGCCAGCGACGCCCGCTTTGAGGCCTCGTTCCAGTCGGTTTGGAAGGCCAACAACGCGGGCAGCTGCCCAACGTGGACGGCGGAGGATGCCGCAGCCAACGGCACGGCGGTGGTCGGCGACCCCCGCTACGGCGTGGGCGAGGTGGCAGCCCTGCTGGCATGTAGAAGCTTGTCCGCAGCCGAAAAATTCCCCAAGGTGGCCTACAACACCTACGACGCGAACGACCTGTACAACGTCGCTACCGACTCGTCGCCCAAGAATCGGCAAATCTACTTCTCGCTGAAAAAGCACATGGACCCCTCGCGCACAACCGCCAACGAAACCGCCACGCAGAAAGATTTCGTCACCATCCGCCTGTCCGAGATGTACCTCATCATCGTGGAGGCCGACTTCAAGCTCAACGGCTCTACGGGCGCTGACGCGATTGCCTACCTCAACCAGCTGCGGGCTAAGCGGGCCTTGCCCGGCGCCGCCGCCTCGTTCACCAGCGTGGCCTCCATCCCCAGCATCGACTTCGTCCTCGACGAGCGCGCGCGCGAGCTCTGCGGCGAGCAGCTGCGCTGGCTCGACCTGAAGCGCACCGGCAAGCTCGTGGAGCGCGTAAAGAAGTACAACCCCGACGCCCGTAGCGGCATACAGCCCCACCACGTGCTGCGCCCCATCCCGCAAGACCAGATAAGTAGGGTGGATAACCCGGGGGAGTTTAAGCAGAACACGGGATACTAACCAGAACTTGGTAAAGAGACAAGGGTTGCAGAGGATTTTGCAACCCTTATTTTTTGTACAATTTGGAATTTGGCGGAAAGCGTATATCTTTGCAGAATGAATAGGCTACGACATATTCTGCTCTCCATCGCCCTGCTGTTCAGGGTGGCGCAAGCGGGAAATTAAATCTGTATAACTCTTACTATTAGCACGCTATGTTTGTACACCTCCACGT
>JAITOI010000041.1 GCA_031289995.1 Prevotellaceae bacterium
CGTAAAAAACATGACAAAATCGAGCTTCCTTTTCTACCAAAAATACACATAAAACGCCACCGTTATCCCCAAAATAATGCAGGTGTGCATCACGTCCCAACGGTTCCAGCTGGCGCGGGTGTAGGTGCGCTGTTCGGGCGTGGCGGTGCCGAACACGAGGCCTTGGATTTTGCTTGCGGCAGGCGCCTCGGTGAGCAGGCTCACCACCACCACCACCACGATGCAAAACAGGAACATCCAGCCGCAGAAGAAGAGCCAGTTGAGGTCGTAGAAGAGGTACTTGAACAGGCTGTCGCCCGCGGCACCGGTAACGCTGTAGTACACCTTGGCGCTAAGCCGCGTGAGGCCAATGATGAGGCCGGCCAGCAAGCCCCACAGCCCTCCCTTGGCCGAGGTGCGCTTCCATGTTACGCCCAGCAAAAATGCGGCCGCAATGCCCGGTGCCAGCACCGACTGCACGTCCTGCAGGTAGGTGTAGAGCACGTCGCCCACGTTGCGCATAATGGGTATCCACAGGATGCCGAGCACCACGATGACCACCGTGGCGATTTGCCCAATGCGCACCAGCGTTTTTTCGGGCGTGGCGGGGCGAAAGCGCTTGTAAAAATCGATGGTAAACAGCATCGCCGACGAGTTGAACAGCGAGGCCAGCGAGCTCATCAGCGCAGCCAAAATGCCGCACACCACCAGCCCCTTTACGCCGGCCGGCAAAAGCTTCGCCACGAGCGTTGGGAAAGCGGCGTCGGCGTTGACACTGCCCGATGCGAGAAGGGGCAAGTAGGCGCCTGTTTTTTGGTGCAGGGCGAAGGCAATCATGCCCGGAATGAGGAACAGAAAAACGGGCAGCAGCTTGAGGTAGGCGCCAAAGATGGAGCCGCGTCGCGCCTCGCGCTCGTTTTTGCCCGACAGCACGCGCTGCACGATGTACTGGTCGGTGCACCAGTACCAGAACCCAATGATGGCCGAGCCTACGAGGGCGCCCAGCCACGGGAATTTGGCGTCGCTGTTGCTGCGGATGAGGTTGGTCATCGAGTCGCCGTGCTTGTTGACCGGCACCGCGCCGCAAATTTTTATCAGCTCGTCCCATCCGCCCAGCTCCTTCAAGCCCAGCACCAGGATGATGATCGAGCCGAGCAGCAGGATGGGCGTTTGCAGCACGGAGGTGTAGAGCACGCTTTTCATGCCGCCCACCACGGTGTAGAGCGCCGTGATGAGCACCAGCCCGATGGCGGCAATCCAGAAGAAATCGATGCCCCACAGCTCCTCGATGCCGAACACCTGCTGGAACACCAGCCCGCCTGCGTACACGGTTACGGCCACCTTGGTGAGCACGTAGCTGATGAGGGAGATGATCGAGAGCACCGTGCGCGACTGCGGGTTGTAGCGCCGCTCAAGAAATTCGGGCATGGTGTAGACCATGCTGCGCGAGTAGAACGGCACGAACACCCAGCCGAGGATGAGAATCATCCAGCCCTGAATTTCCCAGTGCGCCATGGCCATTCCGCTCGACGCGCCCGCGCCCGCCAGCCCAATGAGGTGCTCGGAGCCGATGTTGGACGCGAAGATGGATGCGCCGATGGCAATCCATGTGGCGTCGCGCCCTGCCAGAAAGTAGTCGCCGCTGCTCGCGGCTTTTTGTCGCAGCACCCACACCACAATGCCAACCAGCACCACGGCAAATAGGGCGATGACAATCCAGTCTAATGTGTACATTTTTTCGTTGGGATTAGAGGATTAAAAATTTAAACGCCAAGAAAATTGAGGCTACAAAAGTAGTAGAAAAATTTGAAATTCAAAATTCAAAGCGTCATATTTCGTCGCAGCTCAATCCAGCGTTTGAAGAACGGATCGTCGATCTCGTATCCCTCGTTGCGCACCACAAAACCTTGCTGCTGCAAGCGTCGCAGGCTGCTGTAGGCGGTGCTTTGCGGCGCGGAAATGGCCTGCGGATGGCCGCCGGTGGCCAATGCGATGAGCACCTTTTGGTCGGTTTTGTTAAGCGTGTTCCAAAACTGATCGTAGATGTGGCTGTAGCTGCTCGTCTGATCCTCCATCACTTTGTTGAGCAGCTGCGGCAAGTAGGGGTTATGCTTCAGCCACTCCCAGCAGTAGAAGGCCAGCTGCTGCGTGTAGTAGGGGTGGCAGTCGGTCACGTCGAGCAGCAGCTCGCATAGCGTGCGACAGCCGGGCGCAACTTGGCTCAGTCGGGTTTCGAGGAAAGACAAAAAGTCGCTACGCGGAATTTTTTTGAGCTGCATCAAGCTGCCGAAGTGGTAGAATGGCGATTTTTTTCGCTCAAAAATATCGCGCATCATGGACTCCTTGCTGCCCAAAAGCACGTAGCTCACGTGCTGGTGGTGCTGCATCATGGCGCGTAGCTGCTTGTCCATGTTGGGATGGAGGTTTTTGATTTCCTGAAATTCGTCGAACACCACGATGGGACGCGGCCCGCTTGCGCCGATTTTTTCGACCAAGCTCAGCACATCTTCGAGCGTCGCTATGCTGCCGTTAGCGGCTGGCGCAAACGTAACATCCATGCCGTCCGACGCGGCGTTGAACGAGATGGTGGGCGCCACGCGAAAAGCCGAAATCCATCGCTTGAGTTTTTCCCAGCGGTCGATTTTAAGCACGTGCTTGAGCAGCTGCGAGGCGAAGTCTGTCGTGTCGGTTACCAGCTGCATGTCCAGGTAAATGACCGGACGGTTGAGGCCGTACACCACCTTTTTCACCAAGCTGGTTTTGCCAAAACGCCGCGGGCTAATCAGCACCCAGTGGTTGAGGCTGTCTAACAGCTGCCGTGCGGCGATACATTCTTGCTCGCGGTCGGTGAAGTTGGCATCCTCCACCACCGAGCCGAACTTAAAGGGATTTTGCATAGCGAAATTTTTCGTAACGAAAATTTTCGCAAAGGTAAAAATTCGTTATCTATTGCGCAAATGTTTTTGGGAAAAAGGGCCGTTTTTAGATAGTTAAATTATCTATATTTGACCGTATATATCATGTTATCAACATGTTGCAACTACGAAAATTTTCGTTACGAAAAATTTCGTAGTTATCTTTTTTCTGGCCGTAAATTTTTGCATTTTTGAAAAAAGCTTAACTATCCAGATGGGTATCCAGCATTGCCGCCTGCTGGTTGGTGAGCACTTGCTTGTCCTGCAAGATGCCGTTAAGCGTGTGGGCGTAGCGCTTCACTCCCTTCATGTCCTGTTTCAGCACACCTATATCCGCAGCCATTGCATCAATTTTCTTTGATGTTGGGCCGTTGGGGTCGAGTTCGAAGTGCTTGGTGTCGTTGTTTGCGAACTTGTCAAACCTCTTTTTGTTGGTGTAGAAGTTAAGCGCAAACCCAGCAATGATGCCGATTAAGGTTACACTGCTCGAGATGATTGTTACGATAATTGCGTCGCTCATAGCTGTAATGTTTACCAGTTTATACTTGTTTTTGAAACAGCAAAGGTACGCAAAATTTTCATCTTCGACACGCCGACAATGCCGACAAATGGCAAAAATAGCTAAATTTCACCACTTGATTTTGCAAAATGCCGCCGCGTGTAGCATCCTCATTTATTTTGCGATTATTTAACAAAAAAAGCACGTAAAATATTGCATTTGTCAATGTATCTGCAAATCAGCATATTGATACCTTTACTTACCACCAAGCTGTCGTTTAAGCAAGCTCATGTTACCTATACCGTCGGGCGGTCTCGGGTTTCTTTGCAGCATTGCGGGGCGGTCGCGGTTGCTTTACGGGTTTCACGGGGTTGTGGTTTATCAACGGGTAGTCGTGGTTGTCCACCACAGGGATTCTTTTTCCTATTAGCTTTTCGATGTCTTTTAGGTATGGTTTTTCTTCCGCATCGCAAAACGAATACGCCGTGCCCTCCGCTCCCGCACGCCCTGTGCGCCCAATGCGGTGCACATACGATTCGGGGATGTTGGGCAGCTCAAAATTAATCACATATTGCAGGTTGTCCACATCAATGCCGCGCGCCGCAATATCCGTCGCCTCGAGCACGCGGATACTCTTGTCCTTAAAGCTGTTGAGCGCCCGCTGCCGGGCGTTTTGAGCTTTGTTGCCGTGTATGGCCTCGGCTTTGATTTTATTTTTTTGCAGCACCCGCATCACCTTGTCCGCTCCGTGTTTGGTGCGGGTGAAAACGAGTACCGTTTCGATGTCCCGATTTTTCAAAATATCCATCAGCAAAGGTAATTTATTCTCCTTATCCACAAAATAAATGAACTGCCGAACGGTATCTGCCGTTAGCGAATTAGGCGTAACTTCCACCTTTTGAGGATTGTGCAAGATGCTTTGCGAAAGCTTGACAATTTCGGGCGGCATGGTGGCAGAAAAGAACAGCGATTGCTTTTTGATGGGCAACAC
>JAITOI010000060.1 GCA_031289995.1 Prevotellaceae bacterium
ACGGCGAGCGGGTGACGCTGCCGTCACATGGTAGTCCCGAAGGGACGTAATTTTCATAACCGCAGGCAAGCGCAGCGCAGCCTGCGGTTATGACTAACGCGCGGTCTTGCGCACGGAGCAGAGGCCTTGTTCGGGGCACGGCCTACATCCGTGCGCACGGCAGGACGTTTGCACGTTGAAAAATTATTTGTTTTTCGCAAGCTCCTTGCGCAGCTCATCAACGCCCGGAAAGCCTGTGTGCTTATAGCTTTGCTTGCCCTGCTTGTCGAAAATAAGGTAGGTGGGGAAGCCCGAAACGTAGCCCTGAGCATCAAACTTTTTTATCTGCTCGCTGCTCACGCGGTAGTGCTCGCCGTGGATGATGGGGATGGCTTTGTTCCACGTGGGTAGCGGCGAGCTCTCGTCAGCGATGTACACGAACACCACGTCCTCCTTGCCCTTGAGCTCTTCCTTGAGCGGCAAAATGGCCTTGTGCGCCCTCATGCAGGGACCGCACCAGGTGTTCCAAAAGTCCACCAGCACTACCTTTCCGCGGTACTTGGCGACTATCGCCTCGAGCATCTTTTCTGGCGAAACATCGGGCAGCTTGTTGATGGTGATGTTGGCGTCAGTTTTGAGCGCAGCAAATTCTTTTGCGGCTCTGTCGTTGGCGTCGATTAGCACCTGCGCGTACTCGGGAATCAGCGCGGATTTCAGCATCGCTTTATCGTCGTCGGTGTAAAATCCTGCGTGTATCGATGAGCCGTAAAACCGCGCCATGGCGAGGTTGTAGACCGCTCCCGTGTCAACGCCCAGCAGGGCTACGATGTGCTTTTTGATGAAGGCAAATGGCGGGTCGTTGGGCGTGCGGCCATCCTTGGTGACGTCGGTAAGTTTTGTGCTGCGAAGGAAATCTACCACTACGCCGCTGGTGATAATCATGCTGCCATCGAGCAGCTCGCTCAGAAACGAGGAGAAGTACGCGAGGTCGATAGCTTGTGGTACCAATGCTTTCGTGGATGTTGCATTGCCAGCTTTGGTGTTTTTTGGGACATCTATCAGCAGCTGAAAGGTGATGAATTTTATGAGACTTTCCCTCACCGCTTGCGCGTTGGGCGAATAGCCCGCCTGCCTTGTCTGGCTTAGCTTTTCGTTCATCAGGCCGAGCACAAAATCCTTGTATTGGCTGGGGTTCATGCCGACGGCGGTGTCCGATATTGCCTTGTAGTTGAATATCCGTGGCGCTTTGTAGAGCGCGTGCACGTCCTGTGCCGTCAGGTAGCTGCCCGAAGGGTAGATGTAGATGGAGTCTTCGGGCGACTTATCCGTGCGGTGGCGCGAGCTGAGGCGGCTCTGCTTTCGGAGGTCGATGAGCACGTTCAGGTCTTTGCCCGGCGCGATGTACAGCTCTGCCGAAAAGGACGTGAGCGTGACGTCGCACGTGAGGATAGTGTAGCTGAGCTGCGGCACCACCGCCTCGCCGCTGAACGAGCCGTCGTCGGCCACGGGCAGGTGAAGGCTGAGGTCTTCGGTCGTTACCATATCGCTCAGGCGCAACATTACCTCCGCGTTAGATTTCATCCCCTTCACGTAGCCAATCAGCTGCCCGCTGATGCGCGTAAGCTGGGGGTTGTAGCGCACCGGCGGCAGGGCCTCAACCGCAGCAGTGGCGGGCGCTGGCGCGATGCTCACCTTGTCCGACGGCAGCAGCCGTATGCCCCAAATCTTGAAGCACTCCTCGCAGTCGCTCTCGATGAAGTCAACCCTCGAAACCGTTGGTGGCAGCGGCGGGAAGAAGAGCTTGAACGAGGCTCTACCCGAATCGGGCATCCAAAATTTTTCGCTCAGCTCGATGCCCTCGGCCTTCACCACCGTCCACGTGGAGTCGCCTCCGCTCTCGCGCAGGTAGGTGCTGCGGTCAATGCTAATCCAGCTTTTGGGCCGGTAGAAGGCATCGAAGTAGAAGATTGTTGCCGAGTCGGTCAGCTCAATTTTGTCGATTTCGAGCGCTTGGGTGTTGCGCACGTCAAAGGCTGGGCGTAGCACCACAGCGGGACGCGGCTCGCTGCACGCGCACAGGGCGAGGCAGCAGAGGAGAAGCAGGGAACGGTTCATGTTTTTGGATTTGAAGATTTGAGATTTGAGATTTAAAATTTGAAATTTAAAATTGCTGGCGCGTTGGCGCTGGAAAATTGGTTGTTTTTGGGATTAATTTTGGGCGCAAAGGTAGGAAAAAAAATGGGGTTGGTTGCGTTTCTCGCTCGTCGTCATTGCGGGCGCCTGTGCCCTTTAGGGTATGACCTCACAGCGCCGTCATTGCGGGCTTGACCTCACAGCGCCGTCATTGCGGGCTTGACCCGCAATCTCCTCGCTGACCTGCTTCGCATCCATCGCAAGGATGGCAAGTGGCGTGGAGATTGCGGGTCAGGCCCGCAATGACGGCGAGCGGGAGACGGCGAGCGGGTGACAGCAATACTATTGAAAAAATTAGTTGTTTTTCGCAAGCTCCGTGCGCAGCACATCAACACCCGGAAACCCCGATGTTTTATAGGTTTGCTTGCCCTGCTTGTTGAAAATAATGTAGGTGGGGATGCCCGAAAAGTCGAACCTTTTTCGCCACATCCGCTGCTGCACATCGCTCACGCGGTAGTGCTCGCCGTGGATGGCGGGGATGGCCTTGTTCCACGTAGCCAGCGGCGAGCTTTCGTCGGCCACGTAAACGAACACCACGTCCTTGCCCTTGAGCTCTGCCTTGAGCGGCAAAATATCCTTGTGCCCCTTCACGCAGGGAGCGCACCAGGTGTTCCAAAAGTCCACCAGCACTACCTTTCCGCGGTACTTCGCCAGCATCGCATCGAAGGCTTTTTCCTTCGGCACATCGGGCAGCTCGTTGATGGTGATGTTGGCGTCGGGCTTGATCGCGGCCAGCTCTTTCGCCGCGCTGTCGTTGGCATCCAGCAGCACCTGCTCGTACTCGGGAATCAGCGCGGATTTCAGCAGCGCTTTATCGTCGGCGGTGTAGCTTCCTGCCAGCATGGTCGAGCTGCAAAACCGCGCCATGGCGAGCGCGTACACCGCTCCCGTGTCAACGCCCAGCAGCGACACGACATGCTTTTTGATGAAGGCCGATGGCGGGTCGTTGGGCTGGCGCTGAAGGCTGGCGAGCTCGATAGGTTTTTTGATGCAAATGTAATCTACCACTGCGCCGCCGGAGGCAAGCATGCTGCCGTTGAGCAGCTCGCCCATAAACAAGTGGCGCGTGGAGTCAATGTTTCGGGGCGTTATGGTGATGGAAATTCCTCCATCGCTGGAGGCTTTTGTCTCCTCTATTAGCAGCGACAAGGCGGCGAATTTTAGGCGACTTTCTGCCACCGCCTGTGCGCTGGGCGAATAGCCCGCCTGCCTGATTTGGCTTAGCTTTTCGTTCAGCTCGCCGAGCACATATTTCGTGTACTCGATGGGGTTCATGCCGGCGGTAGCGCTCGCTATCGCCGCATAGCTGAACGTCCGCGGCGCGCTGTTGAGCGCGTGCAGGTCTTGTGCCGTCAGGTAGCTGCCCGAAGGGTAGCTGTAGGTGGAGTCTTCGGGCGACTTATCCGTGCGGTAGAGCGAGTTGAGGCGGCTCTGCTTGCGGAGGTCGATGAGCACGTTGACATCCTTGCCCGGCACGATAAACAGCTCCGCTCGGAAGGGCAAAAATGTGAACCTAAAGTTGGACGTGAGGGCAGTGAAGCTGGGCTGCGGCACGATGACCTCGACGCTAAATGAGCCGTCGTCGGCCACCGGCAGGACAACGTTGATGTCCTCGGCGGTTACCATATTTTTCAGGCGCAGCCTCATCTCCGCGTCGGGCTTCATCTCCCTCAGGTAACCCACCAGCTGCCCGCTAATGTGCGTAAGCTGGGGGTTGTAGCGCACCGGCGGCAGAGCCTCAACCGCAGCAGTGGCGGGCGCTGGCACGATGCTCACCTTGTCCGACGGCAGCAGCCGTATGCCCCAAAACTTGAAGCAGCTTTCGCAGTCGCTCTCGATGAAGTCAACTCTCGAAACCGTTGGTGGCAGCGGCGGGAAGAAGAGCTTGAACGAAACCGTGCCCGAATCGGGCTTCTGAAACGGTTTGCCCAGCTCCAGACCTTCGGCCTTCACCACCGTCCACTTAGCGTCGCTTCCGCTCTCGCGCAGGTAGGTGTTGCTGTCGATGCGATTCCAATTTTTCGGCAGATGGAACGCATCGAAGTAGAAAATTGTTGCCGAATCTGTCAGCTCAATTTTGTCGATTTCGAGCGCTCGGGTGTTGCGCACATCGAAGGCTGGACGCAGCACCACAGCCGGACGCCGCTCGCTGCACGCGCACAGGGCGAGGCAGCAGAGGGGAAACAAGGAACGGGTCATGTTTTTTGATTTGAAGATTTGAAAATTTGAAAATTTGAAAAT
>JAITOI010000061.1 GCA_031289995.1 Prevotellaceae bacterium
CGCCTCACCGCCTTCTTTGCCTCCATCCCCTATGACCTCGAAAACAAAGCCGAAAAGCACTACCAAACGGTTTTCTACCTGCTGTTTTCGCTCATGGGCCAGATAGTGAAGGTCGAACCACACAGCGCTGTAGGCCGCGCCGATGCGGTGGTTGAGCTGCCCGATGCGGTGTACATTTTCGAGTTCAAAATCGACGGAAACGGCACCGCCGAGGATGCCTTGCAGCAAATCGACAAGCGCGGTTACGCCACGCCCTACGCCGCCTCCGGCAAGCGCATTGTGAAGGTGGGCGCGGTGTTTGACGTGGAGACGAGGACGATTGGGAGATGGCTGGTGGCCTAGAAAAACCATCAAATCTCTCCCCTACCCTTCATCTCCAAGTACACATTTATCGCCTCCACCGTCAGCTGGTCGGGGCGGGTGAGCAGCGGGATGATGTTGTTGCGGCGCAGCTTGCTAATGATAAGCTGCTTGTCAAACAGTAGCTTTTGCGCTATCGCCGTTTCGTAAATCTCCACCTTCGTGCCAGGATGCTTGCGGGCAAAGGCTTCCAGCTCGCTGTCCTCAAAAAACACGGTAACCACCGTGTGCCGTCGCGCCAGCATAGCCAGATACTTCAGCTGGCGGTTCATCGCCATCACCGAATCGAAGTTCGTAAAAATGAGCAGCAGTGCGCGGTTGGGCAGTTTTTCGCTGAGCAGCTGCAGGGGTGCCGAGTAGTCGCTCTCGGCAAAGGTGGTGGTTTGCGCGTAGAGCAGCTCCTGTAGGTGAGCCAGCTGTAGCGCATTGCGGTTGGGCGCAAGGTAGCTGTCCAAATCCTTTTCGAAGGTGAGAGCGCCCGCCTTGTCGCCCTTGAGCATGGCCACATAAGCCAGCGCCAAGGCCGCATTGATGGCGTAGTCCAGCAGCATCATTCCGCCAAACGCCGCCTGCATCGTGCGCCCCTTGTCAATCACGCACAGCAGATTTTGCGCCCGCTCATCGTTGAATACGTTTACCATTAGCGCATTTCGCCGCGCTGTTGCCTTCCAGTTGATGGTGCGGTAGTCGTCGCCCTCCACGTAGGTTTTTATCTGGTCAGGTTCCAGCTGCTGCCCCACCCTACGAAGCTTCTTGTTGCCGGGCTGCGTGAGGCTATTCGAAGCTGCCGCCAGAGCGTAGCGCCTGAGGTGCACAAACGAGGGATAGACCTTGGCCGTGAAATCGCCCGCAGTTCTGAACCGCCGACACAGCAAGCCCCAGCGGGCAAGGCTTACCAGCACGTGGACGCAGCCAAAGCTGTACAACCCGCGCTGCGTGGGGCGCAGGACGTAGTCCACCGTGCGCGTTTCGCCCCGCGCAAGGCGAAGCCGAAACATCAGGTCGCGCCGCTGAAAAACAGGCGGAATTTCGTCTATCACCTCCACCTCAACCGCAAACGGATAGCGGTTTTCGAGCAGAAGCACGATGCGGTTTTCGTCGCCATTCGACAGCCTTTCGGGGCAGTCGCGACTGCACACAACGCTGCCTTTTTTCGCGCCCCAAAGCGCCCAAATTTGGTATCCAAAAGCGACGAGCAGCACCGCCAGCGCCACCTGCGCGAGGCTAAACACGAGCTCGCTCCGCATGGCCACCACAAAGGCGAGCGCAATGGCGGCAAGCGTTACGTACAACCGTTGCTTGGCAAACATAGCCTTGTCCTCCGCAGCTACTTGGGCACCTCCACGCTGTCCACCAGCTGCCGCACCACGGCGGCGGCGTTTTTGCCGCTCATTTCCGTTTCGGGCGAAAGCACAATGCGATGCTGAAGCACCGGCACAGCAAGGAATTTCACGTCGTCGGGGATGACAAAATCGCGCCCCTGCAGCAAGGCAAACGCCTTTGCCGCGTTGAGCAGCGCCACCGATGCGCGGGGCGATGCGCCGAGGTACACCGCCGATGTGCCGCGCGTGGCAACGGTTATGGCAGCAACGTAGCGCAGCAAGCTCTCGTCCACCACCACGCGGCTCACCAGCTGCCGAAACGCCGCAATGTCCACCTTCGACAGCAGCGGTTGCACCTCGCCAAGCCTTGTGAGGGCAATGTTTTGGTGGTGCCGGCACAAGATTTCCAGATCCTGCTCGAGCGAGGGGTAGTCCATCACAATTTTCACCAAAAAGCGGTCGAGCTGCGCCTCCGGCAAACGGTAGGTACCCTCATGCTCCACAGGATTTTGCGTAGCGAGCACCATGTACGTATCACCCATTTTGCGGGTTACGCCATCCACCGTTACCTGCCGCTCCTCCATCACCTCAAACAGCGCCGCCTGCGTTTTGGCAGGGGCGCGGTTAATCTCATCGATGAGCACAATTTCCGAAAAAATGGGGCCTTTGTGGAAGTCAAATTCGCTGGTTTTTAGGTTGAAAACCGATGTCCCGAGCACATCCGACGGCATCAAGTCGGGCGTAAACTGGATGCGCGAAAATTCCGCGTCGATGAGCTTGGCAACGAGCCTCGCCGTGAGAGTTTTAGCCACCCCCGGCACGCCCTCAATCAGCACATGCCCGTTGGCGAGCAGCGCCGTCAAAATCAGGTCAACAGCCTGCTGCTGACCCACTACCACCTCGCCGATTTTAGCCTTCAGCTCATCCACCCTTTGCGAAAAGGCGGAGAGGTCTAATCTGGATTCGATGTCGTTCATAATTATTTATTTTTTAGCACATAAATTGCTCCCAATTTTACAACTTTATATAAGTTTTTATTAATTGTCAATAATTAATTGTTAATTATTAATTGTTGATTATTAACTAAACTCCTCCATTTTCTTAACAAATTCAATGAGATCTTCATCGCTCAGAGTATCAGCTTCGCACACGGCATAGAGGCGCGTGAGAAATTTTTGTACGTAGGCAGGCGAGCGCTTTGCCTTTTCTGCCAACACCTTGCAAACCTCGCCGTTGCGCTCAAAGGCGGCAAGGTTTATGCCGCTCTCGCGTTGTAGGCGGTCGCTCCAGTAAAGGCGTTTTTTGAGCAAAATGTTAGCGTTGCTGTTTTTTTGCAGATAAAGCCCTGCAATAGAGCGCACAAAGTGCATAATTTGGTTACGCGGCGGCGCAATGATGGGGATTGCCCGCTGTAGCCTGAACGAGCTGAAAATCATATACAATGCTATCCCGACAAGTGCCACAAAAAATGCCCAACGCGTGGATTTATGCTGCATAATGACGTAAAGCAAGGACATTTGGTCGGCAGATTGACCTGTTTTAGACCCTGCTATTTGTTGATAGTAATCATTATAGTATTCCGTGCGAATGATATTTTGGCGCATAATGTAGCCCAGCTGCTGCGCCACGAGTGGCCCTATCGAATCGTGCAAAATGCCGTAGTTAGAAAAATCTTGAGGCGACGATGCCAAAATGATGCTGCCCTTACCGTATTTGCTGCGCCAATTTGACCCCGCTTTTTTGTTGGGAATTGACAATGATTTGAGTTTGGTTAGCTTTTTTTTGAAAATGTCTGTCAAAAAAACATTATCGGTGGCAATAAAAAACGCCGCACCCTGCCTTGCCAAGCGAAACATGGTGTCTACAACATTGTTGGTTAGGTATTTGTGGCTTGGATTGAGCAGCAAATAGGTAGTAGCACGATGGTGGCCTAAGCTATCCTGCAGCTGACTGATGCTCAAATAGGTATGGCTATATCCATGGGGGCAGGATGAAAGCATAACGCTATCGAACACTAAACAGCCGTAGGGTTGATTATCATCGTGGTGGTAGGTGCGCGAATCCCAATCGTGGCTGATAGCGTAATAGTTCTCAAACCACCACGCTATGCCAATGCCCAAAACGAGTAGCGATATGAGGATTATTTTGTATTTTTTGTTCACGTTTTACCGGCCGCCTCCCCGTCCACCGTGCGAGAAAGGTTTTAGCCACTTTTTTGCCTTCGCATTACCCAGATTTGCAGCATCTTGATAGTAGTGCGAAGCGATTTTACGGTTGCCCTGCGTGGCGTATATTTCGCCCATTGCAACAAGGGCATTCTCTTCCTGGGGACGCTGAGACAAAGTTACTTGCACGGAATTAATGGCTTGTTGATACTTCCTTTGCATCGCGTAGGCCTTGCCTATATTCACGTAAACAAACAAGTTTGAGCTATCTAACGATTTGATTTTCTCGTAATAATACAGAGCTTCCTGGTATTTTGCCAACTTCATGTATGCATCGCCCATCATTTGGTAAGCCTTTACGGACGTAGAATCGAGGCTGATACAGGTTTGGCAGCAGGCTAAAAGCTTAACATAGTTGCGCTGCTTAGCGTACACATCGCACAAGTACTCGTGGGATTGCAGCAAGGAGGAATCAAGCAAAATAGCTCGCTTAAAGCACTGTATGGCAAGGTCATAAATGTCATCCTGATAGGCATTTAACCCCCGCGTGAGGAAGTCCCCCAGCAGTATTTGGATAGCCTGTTTATGATATCCTTCCTGTAAATCAGCATCTTGATTGTTGTGCCGGTAAAGGTCATCGCGCAGCTTCCCAATGTTTGTTCGCGCGTTATGCACTCTTTGCCAAACCTTTACACATTCTGCCGTAAAGTCGCTATCCCTCAGGATGTCGGCAATACCCTCAATAGCCTCGCTGCGTGTGGCAGTAACCTGTACCGCAATGCGATAGTTGCGTTCCACAGAGTCCCATTTTTCGAACACAAGGTCGCGGCGCACAGCCACGGCGGTTACAGCCTTTAGCGTTTCCTCGTCGCAGCTGCAAATGCCTGATATGGTGGGGTTTTTCGCCACTTGCAGGTAGTCGAACACATCGTTGAATAAGGTGCTGCGCAGATGAACCATGACCACCGCCCGCGCCGACTGTTTAGTGTCGTAATTTGTTAATTTATAGATGTATTCGTGCTCAAAAATTTTTTGGTCAGAATTCTGACATTCCACGAACACAAGCCCTGCAAATATGCAGAACGCAAGGTTTACCATTAACTTTTTCATGTTTGGTTAGCTAAATAATTAACGACTAATGATTAATAATTAACAATTAACGATTAATAATTGATTGTTGCAGCAGCAAACTACTATTGAAAATTTTTTACTTTGTTGTCTTAGTCCGTCGATAATATTGTTCAGCCATGCTGCTATCGCCCTGCACGGCGTAAATGTTGCCCATAGCGGTAAGCGCGGTGGCGTGTCGGGATAGGCCGCCAAAACCCGCTGAGCGCAGCTATCTTTTCGTGCGAAGCTGACCGGCAGCCCGCTGAAATCAACATGTGCCATACGATGAGCACAAAAGAGTGTATGTAAAGGCAATGTCTTCATTGGAATGAAAATAAGCCATATAAAATGGCTAACAAAAGTATAGTTTTATTTTGATAACGCAATGGTTAACCATGTTAATTAAAGTCAAAATACTGTTTTATTGCTATTTACTGCAAAAACGCAAGCGTTCACCTCGTGGCCGATTTGGCAAAAGCTGAGGTACATGCTTTCGTTGACCGCCAATTTGCCGTAGCGGAAGCAGACAAACCAACGCGAGAGCTCGCGAAAGCTGAGCTGCAACGCGACGTCGGCAATTTCGCCGGCGTACTCGTTCACCGTTTTGTTCGCATCGAACGAGATGTGCTGTCGCTCGTGCAGCAGCTTCAGGGTTTTGAGAAACTGCCAGCGGGCAGCCTCAGCAAACCGTTGGCTGGCGAGGGATTGCGCAATGAGCTCGTCAAAATTTTCGTGGTCGATGTTCAGCTCGTTGCTGCCAGCGAGGCCAATGTTTTTGTCGCGTGCGAAGAGGCGAGTGTTGCGCCGCACCAGCAAAACCGCCACCACGCACAGCGCCGCAACCCCAATGCCGACAAGCGTGTAGAAGAAAATTTCGCCGCTGCTATCGGGTAGCTTTATCGGCGTTTGCGGTGCTCCGAAGAGCTCAAGCAGACGCTGCATAAAGCTCTTGTTTTGCTCGTAGCGGTAAAAGCGTTGCGATTTAAACTCGTTGACCACCGCCCGATTGAGCGGCATTGGCGGCGGCGTCTTGTCGGCCTCGCTCCGCGCAACACCAACAACCATGAGGCTTGCAGCGAGCAGTATCAGTAATTTTTTTTGCATGTTGCTGTTTTCATTTTACTGTTTTTCTGGCAAAAATTTCCAAAATCGTTTGGGCAGAAACTGCTGATGCAGCTTGGGGTTGATGCGCTCTTTGATGGCGATGGCTTTGAAGTAGCTTTTCCAGAGCTGGCGAAAAATTTTCTCGTCCTCGGCAGCCTGCGCGTCGGTGAGCTTGCCGGTGCTGAAGTCGAAGTCGAGCTTGTCGAAGTGTACCACCTCGGTTTTGTGCAGGTCGTAGTGCAAGCCGTAGTGCCGCTTCACGTCGTAGATGACGAAGGGCTGGTCGGCAAAGCGGTCTTCAAAAAAATCGGCCACCAGCGGCAGCACGTTGTACATCGGCTCGAAGGGCGCAAAAAATAGTCCGTCGGCGGTTTTTTGAAAGCGCACAAACATGCGCACGCGCTCGGCTTCGCGGCTCACTTTGCGGTAGATTTTTGCCAGCTGCAGCACGTCGGCATCGCCAAAGTTGACCTCGATGGAGGCCGCACTGTCAAAGGCTTTGCGCATGTAGCGAACGAGCAGCAGCTCCACCTCGGGCAGCTCGCTCATAAACACGATGGGCAGCTGCCGCGCCGCCTCGCGCGATATTTTTTTGAGCAGCCCGCTCCACACGCGCTGAGCACGGACAGGGTCGGTGGCCACGCGAAAAACAGAGTCGGTGGCAAACGTTAGCCGGTTGGCCTCCACCACAATTTGGTCGGGAAAAAATTTGCTGGCGTATGCCTCGAAAACCACGCACAGCAAGCCCTCGAATGTTTTATCGTAAACGTAAATGTTCATATTTTTTTGCGGCGTAAAAGTAGCATAAATTTTCGTGGCAATAAAATTTTTGCTACTTTTGCGGCCATCTGTTACCAACCAAAAATCGGAAATCAACAAAAAACAAAAAAAATTATGTCCAAAGTTCAAGACCTCCCCGCCCTAATCGGCGAGCCGTATGACGTGAACGCTCACCTGCATACGCCCTACTCGTTCAGCGCATTTGATTCGGTTAAAGATGCCCTTACTCGCGCCGAAAAAGAAGGCGTGATGGTGGCTGGCATCAACGATTTTTACTCGCAAGAGGGTTACCAAGACTGGAGCATAGAAAGCTTTCTACACATGATATTTCCGCTCTACAACATTGAGTTCATCTCGCTTCAGGCCGAAGACCAGGCTGCCAACATCCGCGTGAATGACCCCGCAAACCCAGGCCGCACCTACCTTAGCGGCAAAGGTATGCACTACGGATTCTCGCTCGACAATCCTGAAGAAATCGAAACTATGCAGGCCGTGCAATTGCAGCTGGCAGAGTTGTGCAACGAGGCCAACGCGCACACCGAAAAGATGTGCGCCAAACTCAACGAGGTGCTCGACAAGCATGCGTCCGGCCTTGCGCTCAGCTACGCCGACATCAAGGATAAGCTCACCAAGGGAAACGTCCGCGAGCGGCATCTGGCAAAGGCTTTGCGCATGGAGGTGTACGAAAAATTCGGCACCAATCAGGCTGCATTGGTGCAATTTTTTGAGAAAATTTTTGGAGGAAAACCGCTGCAATCGAGCATCGAAAATCTTGCAGCAGTCGAAAACGAAATTCGCGGAAACCTACTGAAATCGGGCGGTGCAGCCTTCATACCCGAAGACCCGAAGGCGTTTTTACCCTTCGACAAGGTGTGCAAAATTATCCTCGACGGACAAGGTATTCCCACCTACCCCTTCCTTGCCGACGATGCCAAAGGTGGCTTCACCGACTTCGAGCGCGACGTCGCCAAAGCCGCAGCCACGCTCAAAGAGCGCAACATCTGGTCGGTGGAATTTATCGCCACGCGCAACTCCGTTGAGGTGCTCGAACGCTACGCCAGCTACCTGCACGACGAAGGATTTATCGTAACGTTTGGCAGCGAGCACAACACGCCAGCAATGGAGCCGGTGCTGCTCAGCACACGTGGCGGAAAGCCGCTCACGCCGCTGCTGCGCAACATTGGCTACGCGGGCGCCTGCGTGCTGGCAGCTCACGAAACCTTGCACCTCAACCGCAAAACCGGCTACCTCGACGCCAACGGCAAGGCCGACCTCGCCCATCGCGACGACTTTATCCGCCTCGGCAACGAGGACATCAAGAGCAGCTACCAAGAGGAACGTGAGCGGCGAAAACGGAACAAACAAAAAAGGCAAGACAAATGAAAAACATACTCAATATGCTCAACAAAATTTTTGCGCAGCTGCTGAAAACGGTGCTGCGCTTTCCGGTGGCGACGCTGTGCAGCGTGGCGATGTTTGCTGTGTGTACGGCGCACACAGGTAACAGCAGCATTCCGACCCAAGTAATCAACTTTTGCCTGGCGGTAATTCCAGCGTTTGTGCTGGCAGTTGCGGCCCGCGTGTTTGCCGAAGATGCCAGCTGGACGGGCTGGCGGCGATGGATAGACGTGCTGGCAATTGCCGTTGCCGCGCTGATGTTCGCCTTCTGCGACCCAGAAGA
>JAITOI010000178.1 GCA_031289995.1 Prevotellaceae bacterium
GCCTTGTCGGGCTTGCTGTTCATCTTGCCGGGCGCGGGATTGCTGCTGGCCGACTACCTGATTAAAAAGGAATCCGCAAAGCAGTAGCCGCAATGGACAGGCAGGCATTTGAAAAAATGGTGGTGGTTGAGCAGGAATCGTTAAGGCGATTTCTGCTTAACCTTTGCGGTAGCCAAGAGCTGGCCAACGACATCGCGCAGGAAGCCTTCATCAAAGCCTACCTCAACATGTCCACGTTTCGCGGTGCGGCAAAGGCGGCCACATGGCTGTTTGCCATTGCCCGAAATTGTTTCTACGACCACGTCAAAAAATCTAAAGCGGCCAGCTCCGCAACGCAGCCCATTGACGGCAACACCAGCCACCTTGCCGCCCCGCCATCCCGCACGGACGCTAACGAAGAGCTCTACCTTGCGCTGAATTTGCTCAACGCCGCAGAGCGCGAAATTGTCCTGCTTTTTTACATGGAAGACAAGAGCCTGAAGGACGTTGCGGCCATTGTGGACATGCCCGTCAACACCGTGAAATCGCACCTCCGCCGCGCCAAACAGCAGCTGAAAAAATATCTGGATTATGAAAAACGATAGCATCAAAAAATTCATGCACGAGCACCGCCAGCCCATACCCGACGGCGATTTTGTGCCAACCCTGCTCCGCAATCTCGACCGCTATCCGCAGCGCGAGGTTGCGCCAGCGCCAAGGTTTAGCGTGGTGGCATGGCTGCCGCTCATGTCGGCGGTAGTGGCGGTGGTAGCGGTGGGCTTGCTCGGCGGCTGGAGCGTGCTGATAGATGCGGGCAGCGGCCTAAAATTTTTCGGCATCAACCTGCTGCAGCTCGCGCTATGCGCCGTTGTCGCTGGTGTGCTAACGGCAGTGTCGCTGCTGTCGGGGCGAGAAGAAACGATGATTTAACCACCTTAAACTCCAACAAAAATGACCAACAAATTTCAGCTTTTGTGCGCCGCCTGTGCGCTGCTTTCAGCTACGCTAACGCTCGCAGCGCAGGCGCAAACCAACAACGTGCCCACCATCACCATCGGCAACGACGGCCTGATGCGCTGGAGCGACACCAAGCAGGAGGCCGCCTTCTACGGCGTGAACTACACCGCGCCCTTTGCCCACGCCTACCGTGCGCTGGGCTACCTGGGTCTTGACCGCAAGCAGGCCATCGACCGCGACGTGTACCACTTCGCAAGGCTCGGCTTCAACGCCTACCGCGTCCACATTTGGGACGTGGAAATCACCGATAGCATTGGCAACATCATCGCCAACGAGCACCTCGATTTGCTCGACTACCTGCTCGCAAAGCTACAGGAGCGCGGCATCCGCATTGTGCTCACCACGCAGATGCACTTCGGCAACGGCTATCCGGAGCCTAACCAAAACACCGGCGGCTACTCGCAGCGCTTCGACAAGTGCCGCCTGCACAGCGACCCCGCCGCCATTGCCGCGCAGCAGCGCTACGTGGGGCAGCTGGTGCAGCACCTCAACCCCTACACCCAGCGCTCCTACAAGGATGAGCCGTACATCGTGGGCATCGAAATCAACAACGAGCCGTGCCACGCCGAAAGCCCCGCGCAAACGGAAGCCTACATCGGCGCGATGCTGAAAGCCATGCGGCAGGCGGGGTGCACGAAGCCCGCGTTCTACAACGTGAGCCACAATGGGAGCCACGTGCAGGCCTACTTCAACGCGGCGGTTCAGGGCGCAACCTACCAGTGGTACCCCATTGGGCTGGTGGCGGGCTTCACGCGACAGGGCAACTTTTTGCCCTACGTGGACAGCTACGCGACGCCCTTCGACGCCTTGAAGGGCGCGGCTTCCAAGAGCAAAATCGTGTACGAATTTGACGCCGCCGACGTGCTCTACTCCCACCTCTACCCAGCGATGGCGCGAGCTTTTCGCAGCGCCGGATTTCAGTGGATAACGCAGTTTGCCTACGACCCCATTGACCTCGCCTGGGCCAACACCGAGTACCAGACGCACTTCCTCAACCTCGCCTACACCCCGCACAAGGCGCTGAGCATGAAGATTGCCGCCGAAGCTGCACGCCTGCTGCCGCGCAACCAATCGTACGGCAAGTACCCCGCCGACACGCTGTTTGGCGACTTCCGCGTGAGCTACGCCAGCGACCTGAGCGAGCTCAATTGCGCCGACAAATTTTTCTACTCCAACACCACCACAACCCTCCCTCAATCGCCCGAAAAGCTAAGCGCAGTGGCCGGTTGCGGCAGCTCGCCCGCGGTGGAATACGAGGGCACAGGCGCCTACTTTCTGGACAAAATCGAGGACGGAATTTGGCGGCTCGAAGTGATGCCCGATGCCATTCAGCTGCGCGACCCATTCAACAAAGCTTCGCTCAAAAAAGAAGTCGTAACCATCGCATGGAACGAGTGGCCAATGACCATAAAGCTGCCCAACTTGGGCGAAGGTTTCAGCGCACAGAAGCTCTCGGGAACCCTTGCCGGTGCTGCGATGCAGAGCGCTACGCAGCAAGCAGCTCAGCAGAAAATCGCGGTGTTACCCGGCGTATACTTGCTGGCCAAAAATGGCCTACAGCCCGCAGCAAAGTGGAGCGCGGGCACGAAGTGGAGCAACATCACGCTGGGCGAATTTGTCGCTCCGCAAGCGCGAGCAAAAAACTTTGCCGTGTGGCATCAGCCCAATGCTGTAGCGGTGAGCGGACGTTCGCTAAGCCTCAGCGCGCAGGTCGTGGGGAGCGATTTTCCCGACTCGGTTATCGTCTATTCCGACCGCATCTCGTTCTGGGCGCGACACAATCCGCACGTGAAAATGGAGCGCACAAAGGGCTACACCTACCACGCCCAAGTGCCTCCGGAGATGTTGCTGGGCAAAGCTTTCCGCTACACCATTGTGGTCTGCAAAGGCGACCAGAAAATCACCGCACCCGCAGGCGTTGAAGGCTCGCCGCTCGACTGGGACTACACCAGCAGCGACTACTACCAAACGCCCGTAGCCCAAGCCGGCAGCCCCCTCACGCTCTTTGATGCCGCCGACGCCGCGCCGCAAAATGCGCTGCAAACCCACTCCATTCCTGCCGGCTCGTGGGCCATCGCGCAGCCCGCCGAAAGGCGCTACGACGAGGCGCCCGCCGTGAAGTACACCCTCAACGCCAGCAAGCCCGGCACGCGCTTCTACTTCCGCAAGCCCATAACGCCGCTCGCAATCGCCCGCCGGGACTTGCTTGCCGGCGCAACCCACATCGGCATCTACCTGAAAAACGTGGACGGCATTGGCGCGCTCAAGGCAGGCTTCGTTTGTGCCAACGGTTTTACCTACACCGCCGCCCTTACGCTCGACCAAAAACGCGGCGTGTACAAGCTCCCCATCGCCGCGCTGGTGCAGGATTCCACCGCCTTGCTCCCCACGCCTTACCCCACTTTTTTGAGCCTCTACTTCGTGCCCGACCGTCAAATTCCGCTCGACATTTTCAGCATCGAAACGCTCGAAATTTCCACGCTGGGCAAGCTGGCGGAGAAGGCGGAGGTGGAGATTGGGAGTGTGTGGATAGAGTAATTTGAAATTTGAGATTTAAGATTTAAGATTTCAATAAATAACAAATAATATTATGGCAGTAAAGTATATTGCAGCTCAAAGGTGTAATCCGGCGAAGCTGAACGAAGCACTGAAATGGTACCCCACCGCAACAAGCAGCGGCGAAGTAATCCTCAGGACGCTGAGCAAGTATATCACCCTGCGAAGCACCGTGCATCAGGCCGACACTGTGGCAGTGCTGGAGGCGCTGACGCAAACGCTCGCCGAGCAGCTCTCCGAGGGCAAAATTGTGCGGCTTGGCGACTTTGGGTCGTTTCAGGTAAGCATTGGTGGCGAAGGCGTAGAGAAGGCGGAAAGGTGTAACGCCTCGCTGATTAAGTCGAAAAAAGTTATCTTTCGTCCG
>JAITOI010000006.1 GCA_031289995.1 Prevotellaceae bacterium
GACGGCACTTGATTCCCTTTGTCCGCACTGCGACCACTGCCCAACCCATTGCAAAACCTTATTTTCTATGACCACCTTAGTAGCCAACGATGCGTGTGTGGTCTTTGCGCACGGAGCACATGTCTCCATCGAGGAATGCTCTACACCCGTGCGCCATGCAGGACGATTAAATTTTGATGTGATTGCTCTGGGTAGGAGCGGCAGCGCACGTGCGCAACGGGATGTAACGCTGGCATTGTCGCACGTCGCACATCGCCTTGTCGCACATCGCACCGTCGCACGTCAAAAAAAGTAGAGAGAAGCTGCTGCTTCCCTCTACTTTCGCGGTGCGGACGAGACTCGAACTCGCGACCTCCGGCGTGACAGGCCGATATTCTAACCAACTGAACTACCACACCAACATTTCCAAACGCGGGTGCAAAGGTACTGCTTTTTTTTGAACCTGCAAACTTTTCATCAACTTTTTTTTTCAAAGATGCTGAAGTTGACGTTTCCGTAGCAGCGATGTTCGCGAAAATGAGGGAGTTCCGACAACTTTTTTTCTTTGCCGTGCTCCACAATCAGCCAGCTTCCGGCGCTGAGTAAGTCGCGCTCAAAAACCAGCTGCGGAACTTGCTCCACGCCTGCCAAGTCGTAGGGCGGGTCGGCAAAGATGAGGTCGTAGGTTTCGTGGCACGAGCTGAGGTAGGCAAATGCGTTAGCCCTGACGCAGCGCAGCTGAGGCAAGGGCAGCGCCTGCGCCGTGCGGCGAATGAAGGCTATATGCTGCGCGTTGAGATCTACGCTGGTTACGCTGCGGCAGCCGCGCGAGGCGAGCTCGTAGCTGATGCTGCCGGTGCCCGAAAAGAGGTCGAGCGCGCTCAGCTCCGCAAAGTCGAAGCGCACGGCGAGGATGTTGAAGAGGGCAACCTTGGCGAAGTCGGTCGTTGGCCGCGCCGCGAAATTGCTGGGCGGAGCGATGCTGCGACCCTTGAATTGTCCGCTCACGATGCGCATTGGTAGAGCGAAAAAAGGCAGGCAAAACGGTGGTCGGCGTAGGGCTTCAGCGCCTCCGCAAAGTCCATTGTGGTGTGCGGCTTGGCCTGTATCAGGATGGGAAAAAACTCGACAAGCGTGGGAGCGTAACCGCCTACATCGCCCGCCAGCACTACGCTTACGGTGTCGGCGTTGAGGTTATGCTGGCGGGCAATGGCGAGCAAAAAGTAGAGCAAGTCGTGCGGCGATTGCAGCGCAAAGGTGTTGTAGAGCTTCAGCTGTTGCTGCGCAAAAAAAGCAATGTCGGCAAAGTCGTGGTGGATGCTTACCGCCAGCAGCTCGTTGTCGCCATGCTGCGCTGGCACTGCGTTGAGCAGAGGTAGGCACTGGTGAAAAAACTGCACGTTGCCGCTGTATTTTCGCGCCAGCAAGTCGGCCAGCGGGCTGGGTATGGCAAAGATGGCTTGCGCATTTTCGGCAACAATGGCGCCGCTGTGCAGCTCGTCGAGCTCGTTGAGCGGTGCGCAAAATTCGAGCAGCTGCTTGAGCGAAACAGCATCGTACAGCTCGTTTGGGAGGAGCGTTGCGCTGCGCGAAACGTAGCAGCACGACACGCTTTGCAGCGGTACGTTGAGCAGCGCCTCGCGCGCGAGTAGCAGCTGCACGGCCTTGTGCAGGTCGTTGTAGTCAACAATGTCGATGGGGTAGGGCACCACGCGCAGCGCTACGTAGCGGCGCCTGTCGAGGTCAAGCAGGCAGTAGCATAGCTTGTGCAGGTCGCCCTGCACGGACAAATGCAGGCGTGCGCTCAGCGCATCGAAGGCGCCATCTACGACGGTAATCGGGGTCATTAATTGCTCGCTTTTTTTTGTGCGAAAATCACGTTAGTCGCCAAAGCAAATGTTGATGCTCTTGGCCACGTGAACGAGGTGGCTGTTGGGGTCAACGAGCTTGGGTTGGCTCACGGCATCGGCCAGCGGCACGGCTACAATCTGCGCGTTTTGGTAGGCAACCATGTGGCCAAACTTGCCTTCGAGAATCATCTCGAAAGCCTTTACGCCGTACTGCGAGGCGAGCACGCGGTCGTAGGGCACAGGCGAGCCTCCGCGCTGCACGTGGCCAAGGATGGTGCAGCGGATGCCGGCCTCCACGCCTGCCTGTTCGAGCTCGGCGGCAAGGCGGTGGGCTGCGCCTTCGAGCTTGAGGCTCTTCATCGCGTTGTCCTTGTCCTGAGTGCCAAGCACGGTGCCGCCTTTGGGCATCGCGCCTTCGGCAACAATGGCCACGGCAAACTGCTTGCCCTTGTCGAAGCGCAGGTCTAAAAATGCTTTGAGCTTCTGCACGTCGTACGGGATTTCGGGGATGAGGCAAATTTCGGCGCCACCTGCCACGGCGGAGTGCAGCGCAATCCAGCCCGACAGCTTGCCCATCACCTCGAGGATGAGAATGCGGTTGTGGCTTTCGGCGGTGCTGATGAGGCGGTCGAGCGCTTCGGTGGCCACGTCCACCGCCGACTGAAAGCCGAAGGTTACGTCGGTTGCGCCGAGGTCGTTGTCGATGGTTTTGGGCACGCCGATGATGGGCAGCCCTTTTTCAAACAGCCGCTTCGACATTGTCTGCGAGCCGTCGCCGCCAATGTTGACCACGGCGTCGAAGCCAATGGTGCGGCAGATGTCCACCATTTCGTCCGAGCGGTCAACGTACTTCACCGTGCCGTCGGTCTGCTTCACGGGCCAGTTGAAGGGGCCGCCTTGCTTGGTGGTGCCAATGATGGTGCCGCCTTTGACGTGGATGCCCGACACCGAATGGCGGTCGAGCAGCTTGATCTCTTGCGGCTGGCCGAGCAGGCCGTTGAACGAGCGGATGCTGCCCCACACCTCCCAGTCTGGCTCAATGGTGGCACGCTTTACGAACGAGCGCAGCACGGCGTTCAGCCCTGGGCAGTCGCCGCCGCTGGTGGCAATAAGCACTTTTTTCTTCCTCATGGTAATCTTGATTTTTGGGTATTAAACGTTACGGAAAAAACGTCGCAAAGATAGCAAAAAAAGTACCACGCCACTACGGTAACACCTTTTTCGCTATCTTTGCCAAAATTTTTTCACCATACCCGTTGACCAATGAAGTTGACCAACACCATACACAGCGCGGCCTCCACGCTGTTCACCTTTGAGCTGATGCCGCCGCTCAAGGGTACCAATTTCGACGAAATTGCCGCCACCGTAGAGCAGCTGATGCCCTACAATCCGGCCTACATCAACATTACGCACCACCGCGCCGAGGTGGTGATGCGCGAGCTGCCCAGCGGACTTTTCGAAAAGCGCGTGGTCAAAAAACGTGCGGGCACGGTGAGCATCGCGGCCGCCATCAAGTACAAATATGGCGTGGAGGTGGTGCCACATCTCGTGTGCGGAGGCTACAGCCGTAGCGAGATTGAGGACATGCTCATCGACTTCAGCTTTTTGGGAATCGAGAACGTGCTCGCGCTGCGCGGCGACCCTGCCTTGGGCGAGCGCACGTTCACCGCCGAGCGCGACGGCTACGAGCACGCCATCGACCTCGTGCGGCAGGTGGCCAACATGAACCGCGGCATGTACCTGCTGCCCGACATGCAAAACGTAACCGCCACCAGCTTCTGCTGCGGCGTGGCCGGATATCCCGAGAAGCACTGCGAGGCACCCAACTTTGAGGCCGACCTGCAGCAGCTCAAAGCTAAGGTGGACGCGGGCGCAGAGTACGTCGCCACGCAAATGTTTTTCGACAACAAGAAGTACTTCGACTTCGTCAACGCTTGTCGTGCTGCGGGAATCAGCGTGCCCATCATCCCCGGCATCAAGCCCTTTGCGACGGCCAAGCAGCTGACCACGCTGCCACAAATTTTCCACATCGACCTGCCCGATGCGCTGGTGGCCGAAGTGCAGCGATGCCGCACTCCGCAAGCCGTGCGGCAGGTGGGCGTGGAGTGGTGCGTGGCGCAGTGCGCCGAGCTCAAGCGCGCTGGCGTGCCTGCCCTGCACTTCTACACGATGGGCAAGGCGGACAACGTGGAGGGCGTGGTGAAGAGGATTTTTTGAACCAACGTGGAATGTAAAAAAGAAAAGAATTATGTACTCACCTGCACTGAACATCGACCTTAACCGCCGCTACACTTTTGCCGACTACCTCACGTGGGTGGACGACACGCGGCGCGAGCTGGTAAACGGCATCGTCAAGCTGATGTCGCCTGCGCCGAGCCGTGCGCACCAAGACATAAGCCGCGAATTGGTATTGTCGCTGGCGAACAAAATCAAGCGATACAGAGGCAGGTGCAAGGTTTACTACGCGCCGTTCGACGTGCGCCTGCCGCAACACGGAACGACCGCCGACGACCAAATCTACACCGTAGTGCAGCCCGACATTTGCGTGGTGTGCGACCTGAGCAAGCTCGACGAGCACGGCTGCCTCGGCGCTCCCGACTTGGTGGTGGAGGTGCAGTCGGTGGCCACAGCCAAGTATGACCTCGACGAAAAATTTCACATCTACCAGGAGGCAGGCGTGAAGGAGTACTGGGTGGTTGTCCCCGCCGAGGGCTTGCTGGCCTTCATTCTGCAGCCCGACGGCAGCTATGCCAAAGGGGTAGTCTACCACAAAACCGACAAGCTACCCATCCACATTTTTGACGGCGTGGAGCTGGATTTGACGAGGGTGTTTCAGGCTTGAAATTTTGCCGTCGGTTAAAACCGACGGCAATAATGAGAATGGGGCTAAAGCCCGCTGCCATAACCAGCAGAACAGGGCAACCGCATCAAAACGGCGCACGGAGCACAGGCCTTATTCGGGGCACAGCCTACACCCGTGCGCCATGCAGAACGCTTAATGTTTTGATGCGGTTGCCCTGGCGTGCAAGCCTCTCCTTGTGAGAATGTAAATAAGCTTGTAGAGACGTGGCACGCCGCGTCTGTACTTGTAGGGTAGACACCAAAAAATGAACCCCCAATCCCCAACATTGAGGCTTGGAGGTTCAAATCCAAAGAAATTTCGGCTCCGCTACCGCTTCACCACCTTAGCCACTACCCCACCCGCTTTCACGATGTAGGTGCCGGAGGCGAGCGATGAGACATCAAGCACGCTCTTGGAACCCGCGGCCACAAAGGTTTTCACGAGTGTGCCGCTCAGCGAATAGATCTCAATTTTGTCGCCGGCTCGCAAGGTCTGATGCTCGATTTTTAGCGCAGCATCAACGGGGTTGGGATAGACGATGAGCGCCTCGTGGCCGTTGTCGGCAATGCCGGTTTCGCTGCCGCTGGAGGCGAGGGTGAACACGTGCGGGCTGGCAATGCTGCCCATCACGGCGTCGTCGGTGTACGTGAGGTTTTGCGCGGCGGTCAGCTCGGTGGTCTGGCCGTTGCTGTAGGCTTTGACGGTGAGGGCTGCGGTGGCCTCGCCTGCGACGGAGAGGAAGAGCAGGCCGTCGGCGTTGGACGTTGCGCTGCCGCGACATTCCGTGCCGGCGAAGATGCCCAGCTCGACGTTGGTCAAAATTTTTCCGTCCTGCTTCAGCACCGCGACAATGCTCATCGTGCCGGAATACTCGCTGGCGGCGACGGGCGTGAAGTGCGCGGAGACGGCTCTGGCAGCGGCAATCGTGCGGATGGAGGCCAGGCGCACACGCCGCTCTTCGCCCTGCTGCATCGCGCTAACGCTGGGGTACGTGAGGGTTTTGTTGGCCGCTGCCTTCGAGCTGTACTGGTAGCCTTTGCCGGGTTCGAGGATGGCCAAATCGCCGTGCCAGGCTTGGTCGGCGGCGCTGTAGGTGGCGAACGCGGTTTGGCTTTTTATCAGGTCGCCGTCGGCGGGCGTGATGCCCGACAAGGCTTCCTGCACGGTGAGCGTGAGCTGGGGCGTGTAGCCAAGCCAATTCCACTTCGGCGTGAGCGTGATGGGCGTGGCGGATGCGTCCACCTTCGTGCCGCTGAACGTGAGCGTGGCTGCGGTGTTGCTGCGCACCTTGTACATGCTGCCGATGGCGAGCGTGGCGAGGTCGCCGTGCCACGCGCTGCCCTCGTACAGGCTGAATGCGGTGGCGTTTTTCACCAAGCTGGTCTTCGCCGCAAGGCCTGCAAACACGCTGCTTAGCGCAAGGTTGGCGGGCGCGATGTTGAGCGAAATCCATGTCCAACCCTGGGCAAGCGGCTGCGAAAAGAAGCTGACATCGGTGGCGGAAAATACCACCGGAAGCGCAATCGTGCCCGTGGTGTACCCGCTGCGGAAGTCAATGACGGCGGGGGTTTGCGCCTCGCGCAGCGCGGACTTATCGGCGTCCCAAATTTGGAACGTGAACGGCTCGTTGCCGCTGGCGCTGTCGCTGTAGACGGTGAGGTAAACGATGTAGCGCCCGTAGAGGCTCTCGTACGTTACGTTGGCGCGACCTCGGCACTCCTCGCCAACAAACACGGCGAGCTGGTCGTCCACGTCGGCGCTGAGCGCACCGTCGATGCTGAGCTGGGCCACCACGCTTGCGGAGTACTGGTGCAGCGCGGGGTTGGCGCTCCATTCGGGGGCGTTGGTGTGCACGTTGAGCGTGAGGTTGAGCTGGTCAACCGAGCTGCCGTTGAGGAAGAGCGTGGTGCTGTACTTGCCAAGGTTGACGCCGCTTGCAGCGCTGATGGTGATGGTCTGCGAGGCCAATGCGGGCAGGGTGCCGGACGATGGCGTAAGGGTCAACCAGGTTGGTATTCCGGTGATGGTGTACGCGCTGGAAGCCCCGCCGCTGTTGGTGATTTGGATGGTTTGGCTGATGGCCGTGTAGGGTTCGCCGTCGAGCGTGAGGTTGGGATTTTCCCACCGCAGCTGGGTTTGGTTGACGTATGCGCCCCACACGATGGACGAGCCGAGCAGATTTCCGTTGAGGTCTTGGATGTCCGCCAGCCTAATGGTAACGAGCGATTTCTCAATGCGGCTGCGGTCTTCGAGCAGGGTGATGAGCAGCTTGTCGCCGTTGCACACGTAGCGGTTGGCGAGGTTTTCGGTCGCGCCTGCGTCCTTGATGGGCGCATACTCGGCCGACTGCGTCGCTCCGCTTCCCAATGTGGCTGCGGTGTTGGTGGTGTTCGACGCGTCAGCGAGGCTGAAGCCTAAAGTCTGCGTGCCGTCTTGGTTGGCAAAATTTTCGAAGGGGTAGTAGGCCACCAAACCGTTGGTGGCGCTTGCCTGCCGCAGGGTCATGTTGTGCTTGATGACGTCGGCGGTGAGGCCTGCATTCCAGATGCGGAGCTCGTCCACCGTGCCGCTAAATTGCTGGTCGAGGGTGAGCGTTGCGCTGCCCGAAAGGTTGCGGTAGTAGCCGCGCTGCCCAAGGTAGATCAGGCTTTGCGTCATGCCGCCAATGTCGGTTGCGGGGATGGTTTTCACGAGCTCGCCGTCGACGTAAATGTTGGCGTCCGAGAGGCGGTTGACCGAAAGCGCCAGGTGATGCCAGGCGTTGTCGAGGTAGCTGGCGGTGGTGGCGTAGGTGTTGCTGTTGTTGGCCAGCGTGAGCTTTCCTGCGTCGAAGTAGAGGCGCAGCTTGCTCTCCGAATCGTTGGTGGTGGCGGCGCTGCCGTCGTAGTCGCTGCCGTCGCCGCTGCCCGCGGAGAAGAGCGTAGCAAGGCCGCTGTTCTGCGCCGCCGCGCCCTTAAACCAGAGCTCGATGGTGTAGCTATCCTTGCTGCCGAAGCCGAAGTTTGCGCCGGAAATTGCCAGGCTTCCGGTCGCGAGACTCACGGCTCGTCCTCCATTTTCGAAGGCCCACTGCGGGCTGCTGAGCTGCCCCGTGAGGCCACCAGCCTTGTCTGCAGCGACGCTGCCTATCCCCTCGTTGAGCGCGTAGTAGTGCGACAATCCGCTCTCCACGCCGTTGTAAACCGCGTACATATTTTGCGCCAGCTCGCCCTCGGTGCGGGCGTAATTCCAGATGCAGAGGTTGTGGATGTCGGCGGCGAGGCCTGCGCTGTCGAGGCTACTGGAGGTGTTGGCGAGCGTGATTTTGCCGGTGGCGTTGTAGCTGCCAAGCATAGCGTTTTCGAGGCTCAGCGTGAAGCTGCTGTAGGCATACTTGGCCGACACCACGCCTGTGGCGTTGAGCACAACCGAGAGGTGCGCCCACTCGTCGGTGGTAATTTCATCCTCGATGCTGGCCGATTTTCCGTTGGCCGAAACGTAGAGGTTGTCGTCGCTGAAGCCGATTTCGAGGTTGTTGGCGTGCGCAAAAATCACGTGCTTTCCGTCCTGCCCAACGGCGTTGCGCTTCACCCAAAGCTCAACGGTGAAGGGCGACTGCAGCGTGGCATCGAGCTGGGTGCTCATGGAGCTGCTGCCGTCGAAGTGCGCGGCCGCGCTGTGGTTGCCACGTGCGCCGCTCTTGATGCCGGTAACCTGCACGTTGTCGATAATTATTCTGCCGCAGGCGATAGGCTCGTTGAGCTGCACCATGATTTCGTCGTTCACGTCGAGCACGCCATCCTTAGGCTCGGGGCGACCAAAGAGCTCAGGCCTCACCATGTCCTTGATGCCGGATTTCACGGGCGAGCTCGTGCGGCTGATGTCCACAAATGTAGCCGGGTCGATGCATCCCGCCACCGCCCGCAGGTTGTAGCTTCCGTCGGAGCGCGACTCCATGTCCCAGCTGTAATTCAGCTCGCTCACGCTGCCCGCCAGCTCTTTGTTGGCGCTGCTTTCGGCGCTGAAGGCCGCTTGGTTGAAGAAGTACTTGCGCAGCGAAATCCAGGTGGGCGAGTACGATTCTTTGAACTGCAAATCGATGTAGCCAAGGTTGGCGAAGTTGCGGTCGAAGCCGTCCACCTTCAGCTGCATGACGTTGCCGCTGGTGGTGTTGGCCGTCCACAGGTCGAGCGGCTGCGCCATGTTCAGGTCTGTGCAGCCTTGCAGGAACGAGGCGGAGAGCAGCACGCTGGAGTAGATGTCGTCCTCGCTGTGCGAGTACTGGCACTGCGAGGCGAGCACCACCTCAATGCCGCTGTAGTCGTAGGCCCGCGGCCCGCGCTCGATGACCAACGTTTTCTTCACGCCCGTTTCGCCGTAGGGCACGTAGATGGCGGTGCCCTCCTCGGTGAGCACCTTGCCGTCGAGGCTCACCACCGCGCCGTTGGGGTTGGTGGCGCTGTTCACGCGAAGCGCGTACCACATGTCGGCCTTAGCCTCCGAGTTGTTGAGCAGCTGCAAATCGTACACGGCTTTGCCATCGGCAGGCACGCCGGAAACGTTGCTGGGCGAGGTAACGTTGAGCACAGGATTTTCCATCTTCATCGTGGCCGCGTTGACCACCGTGCCTGGGTTGTAGTACTTCGTTTTGTACTCGTCCTCGTAGGGGCACTGCGTTTGCCCAGCGCGGGTGAGGAAGATGAAGCCGCCCGCGATGCTGTCGAGGTTGATGCCGTTCACCACGTTGTTGCCATCCACAAAGTCCACCGACAGCTTGTCGCTTGGGCTTGCATCGGCCAGCACAAAGCCTATGGTTTGCGAGTTCGTGACGTCGGTTCCGCCTCCTGTTTTGCGCTCAAATTCCAGCTCCTGATGCACCTTTGCCTGCACGCCCGTGCCGGCAATTTCGAAGCCGATGTTGCCCTCGGTGAGCTCCTTGAAGCCGCCGCCAGCCATCTTTGTGTTGCTGTCGAGCGTGTCGCGAGCCACGGAGTAGTCCACCTTCACGCCGCTGCCAAACGAGTAGTTGGTCAGCGCCCGCGTTTTGGCGTTGAGCTTGGCGCGCTCGTTGAAGGCAAGCTGCTTTTGCCACACGGAAATTTGCTTGTTGCACCAGGCCACAGAGTCGGTGTAGCCTTGCTTTTTCTGCTCGTTCCAGCTGGGCGGATACACGATGGTGTAGCTGTTGCCGCTGGTCGTTCCGTTGCTGTTGAGCGAAGCAAAGTTGGGGTCGCTGGCGCCAAGAATGGAGCAGTACACGGGGTTGGGATACGCGCTGGGATTGGCTGCCATTGCCGCCTGCACGGTTGCCACCGGTTGGAACACGAGGAAGGTAGACTTCAGCCGCTGCCATTCGGGAATGAGCGACTGCTCGATGGTGCGATGCGTGAAGTGGAAGGACGTGCCGAAGCTTTCGTCGAGCGTCATGCCGCTGTTGAGGCCAATCTGAAACCTGCCGTCGGCGCTGGTGAAGATGCGGCTCTGGAAGGATTGCGCGGTGGTGGCATCGGCCAGCTGAACGAGGTTGGCGTAGCCGTAGATGATGTTGGTCGAAGCGCCCACGTACACGTCGGCCTCCGGCCCCACCCAGTCGGGCTCGGAGCTGGTTTCGATGCGCTCGGTGGTGGTGATGGTGGTTACGTGCTTGCCCTCCTCGTTGTAGGCTTCGTTGGCGTAAAGGCCGCCGCCGAGGTCGTTGGTGAAGTCAAAATCGGTTTGCGTACCCACAGCCACGCCTATGCCCGAAATCTGAATTACGTGCTGCGAGGTGCCCATCTGCACCATAGCCTCCATGCCAGCCGAAAAGGACTGCTCGATGCTGTAGCTCTTGGTAACCGCCACCGTAGTTTGGCGCTCCCAGTAGGCGTAGCTGTTGTCGCCGGGAGGGTCGCGAAGCACGAACAGCACGGCATCCGGGCCTTGCGTCACGAAGTTGTTGCCGGTGCTCACCCCGCCCAGCACGATGGCCTCGGTGAGGAAGTTGGGGCAGCTGGCCGACACGCAGGGGTAGGCCAGCTCAAGGCTGCGCAGGCCGTTGGTGGTGTTCGGGTTGTCCACCCTCGATGAGTAGCGCGTCTTGCCCTCGCCGTCGAGCAGCACGCGGATGCGAGCGTCGGCAAGGCTCATGCTGTTTTGCACCACGATTTGCTCGTCCGCCACCGGAGCGTTAAACGCGACGCCGGTTTGCCAATTCACGTAGCGCTCTTGCAGCGACACGTCGTAGCGGTACACCTTGCCCTGCGAGTAAACCGGATAGCCGAAGGTGTAGCTCGCATGGCCGTTGCCGTCAAGCGCAACAAGCGGCACGGTGTCGAGCTGGGTCGAAAATTGGGCGCGGAAAATAAACTGCGGCTCGCCGTAGTACGGCGTTACTCCATCGCTCAGCAGCTTGGGCTGGCTGCTCTCGTCGAGCTCCACCACCACCATGCTTGGCGCCACGCGGTACACGTAGTTCAGCGTGTCCTGGTAGCCCACCGAGTCCTTCGTTTCCACCACCTGAATCAGCTCTGGATACGCGGGGTTGGGGATGATGGTATCCACCTTTGTGCGCACCAGCTGCTGCATTCCGAGCAGAGGCTTTTCGGTGAGATCCCACACCATCGCCTCGCCGCCCAGCAAGTCCTCGCCAGCGCCAATGCCGCCGCCGGTTTTGTTGCCCAGCTTGATGCCCGTGATGGTAAATTTTTCGGGGTAGAGGTCAGCGTAGAACTCGCCCGTCTCCTCGTTGGTGAGAATTTTTATCGTCGCGTTGGCCGCCTTCTCCACGCTGTAGGTGTTGCTGTGATTGCCGTCGGCGTGGGTGATGCTGGCGGTGTCGGTCGCGAAGCTGTAGGTGGGCAGGTCGGCAACCACCACGATTTGCGCCACGCCAAGGTTGCTCTTCGACTCGCTAAATCCAAGCGGCTTGTCCACCTCCGTGGTGCCTCCGCTAACGCGCCCCACCACGCGAACCCGCGTCAAATCTTCGAAGCGAATGTTGGCAAACGACAGCTCGTCATCCTGAAAGTTTTTGCGGATGGTGTCCTTCACGAAGCTGTGCCCCTGCTTCTGAATTTTGATGGTATGCGTGCCCACCGGAATGCTGAGCGAAAATTGGCCGTTCGCGTCCGTAGCAATGGCGTTCATGTCCGCGTCCATTTGCAGCGAGTTGTCCACAAGAAAGCTGCATCCCGCCACCGGATAGTTGCCGCCAGCGTACACCACGCGGCCGTTGTAGGTAAACTTCGACACGTCCTCAAAGTTCAAGCCATCGGCGTTGGGCGCGGTGGAGCTAATGCTGCGCGTGAGCTGAGCCGGAGTAAACTGGTGCACGCCAAGGTAGGGGCGAATGGTGTAGAGCGTGCCGCTGGTCGAGTAGGGCAAAATCATGTCGGCCACAAAGCTGCCGCTCTCGCTGGTCTGCGCCTTTAGCGCCAGCTGCTCCGGCGAGGGCACGCTGAGCGAATCGGTGGCGTGGCTGACGTTGCCAATCAGCCTGCCGTGGTTTTCGTTGTAGCTATGCTCGGCCACGTTGAGCGCCGAAATATCGAAGCACTGGTCGCCCACTCCCGCAGGCTCGTCGAAGCGGTAGTAGCCCCTCAACCCCGCGCTGCTGCTCGCAATGTAGCGGTTGTAGTTGAGCGCAATTTCGCTCGCCGTGAGCGCACGATTCCACACGCGCAGCTCGTCGACGCAGCCGTCAATTTTCCACAGCAGCTCGTTGTCGCTCACGCGGCCCGTGCCGAAGCTCAGCCCCTGCGTGGTGGCAATGCTCAGCTCGCCCAGCAGCTTGCCGTTGCGGTAGGCCGTGAGCGTGTAGCCGCTGTAGCTGCCTGCAACGCGGGTGCGAGTAATGCTGGCCGTAAAGTGGAAGTACTCGTTCAGCGGAAACGTGTCCTGCGTGAGCGTGCGGCTGCCGGCCGTGTTGCCAAACAGCTCGTAGCCCAGCTGCCTGTTTTCGTCGAGCCAAATGTCGAGCTGAGGCAGGTCAACGCCCGCGCTGGTGTTGTAGCCGTAGAACAGCTGGTGGCCGCCCGTGGCCTTATCGCTGCGCAGCTTGCACCACAGCTGCAGCGTCATCGCCGTTTCGCTGTCAACCCAAGGCGTGGGGAAAATCAGGTAGCCCACGTTTTGCTGGTTGCCAAAGTCGATGGCCTTGTTCGGAATTTCGGTTGAGCTGCTAAAAATAATGTCGGTATTGGCCACGCCTGTGCTGGTGCCGGCAAACGTTACCGTGCCGCTCGCCGAGCCAAACGCTTGGGCATAGCCAATGTCAGTAAGGGGCGGGTCGCTCACCAGCGTAGTGTCGCAGCGCATTTGCCCCACGAGCTCGTACCGGTAGAACGCGCCCGCCGACACCTCGCCGTCCTCGACCGACAGAAATTGTGCGCCCGCATACTGCTCGATGAGAGCTACCTGTTTCGGCGCAGCGCTTGGGTCCGAAATCGACCAGCGGTTCACCACAAACGACGTGAACTGGTTGCTATCGGGGCTTACCTCCCACTTCACCACCACCTTGTTGTTGTAGTACCCCTTCGACGCCGTCATCGACCTCACCCTACGCTTGGTGTCGGGCTGGTAGGTGAACGACAGCGTGGCCGCGGTGCCTACCAGCGCGTTCCCCAGCTTGGTTTGCACCTTGTAGGTGGACGGCGTGCAGGACTCCACGTTCGACAAAAAGTAGTGCGTGTAGCCCTGACTGTAGTTGGCATCGCTGCTGTTTATCTGAGTCAGCGCACCCACCACAATCAGAGCTTGAGTGCTGTTCACCGTGGCCTCAACGCCAAAGGTGGTGGAGCTCGACAGAATGCCGTTGTCGGTTTTGACGTAGATGCGCCGCGTGCTCCGCTCAAACATCAGGCTGATCGGGCGCACGTAATTCGTGTTCACGCTGAGCGACGCGGTGTTGGACAGCACGCCCGCGTCAAGGTACTCGCGGTTGACGCGAAATTGGTAGTTTTGCGTACCCTTTTCGCGCTCACTTTCGGGAATGGTGTAGGCCACCGAGTAGGTGGTCGCGCTCGAGCTGTAGCTCACCGGCGCTAAGGCCTCCCACGCGCCGCTGCCCACCTTCTTCTCGACGCGCCACGAGCTGTTGTAGGGCGAGCTCGTGCTGTTGGGCTGAGCGAGATTGTCGCGCGTCCACGCGAGCGTGAGCGTACCGTCGCCGTTGTTGGTCAGCGTGGCCGACTGCGCCTGCTGCAGGTGCCCCACCGTTACCGCACTCGATGTGGTTGTGTAGGTTAAGCCCGACACAGACAAGGCCAATGAGCTAACCAGCGTGAGGTTTTTGCTTGCGGAGCTGCACAACAAATCGGCAGGGTTGCTGTTGAAGTCAACGCTCGTGCCCGAACCGGAAGAGCTAAGCAGCGTGGTGCTGCCATTCTTCAGCTCTCGCGTGCTCGATGCCACCTGCTCGTGCGGATACGTGCCGGTCAGGTCCCAGTAGCCGTCGCCCCGATAGAGGTCTGCGCTAAGCGTCGGCGTTTCGAAGTAGTACCCGCTGAGGGTGCCGCTTCGGTCGTAGTTGCCAATATATTCTTGGCCGCTAATCAAGTACCTCCAGCTGATGTCTTTATTCAGCTCTGATTGCGGCAGGAAAACTACTACCGTACATTCGGCCATTTGTTCGCACTTGTCGTAAACTCTTGCCGTGCTACCACTTCTTATTGCGTGCCACGAGGTTTCGCTGGTAGAAATGGCCTCAACGTAAAAGCCGTTTCGTGCCGAAATATTGCACTCGTAGCCAGATGCGTCGTTCTGGTGCCAGCCCTCTAGGTGCATGGCCACCGTGCCGTTGATGTAAATATCAGCAGCTTTCACCACGTTATCGCTACCCTTGTCGTTGTAGTAGCGGATAAAAAACCACAGGAAGCAGCCGTAATCTTTGATGTATCCATTGCTGCGATACTCAATGCAGTTGCCGGAGGTAATCTCCGTTGCCCTTGCGGGCAAAATAGACAGCGCACCAAGCGCCACCACCGCCCAGGCGCGCGCCATTGGGCGCCACATAGCGGATTTTGTCAGGTCGAAAATGTTTTTTCTCATTGCATAAAAAATTAAAAAAATTGGAAATTGAAAGTTTTGAAAATTAAAGATTGAAAATTATTTTGTATATACATATTGTCGATTTGTACGCAAAGTAAGCTCTAATGTGCGCAAAGTAAACTTTGATGTGCGCAAAGTAAATATTGATGTGCGCAAAGTAAACTTTGATGTGCGCAAAGTAAACTTTGATGTGCGCAAAGTAAACCTTGATGTGCGCAAAGTAAATCTTGATGTGCGCAAAGTAAGCATTGATGTGCGCAAAGTAAGCGTTGATGTGCTCAAAGTAAGATTTGATGTGCGAAAAGTAAGATTTAATGTGTGCAAAGTAAACCTTGATATGCGCAAAGTAAACTTTGATGTGCTCAAAGTAAGCCTTGATATGCGCAAAGTAAACGTTGATGTGCGCAAAGTAAGCCTTGATGTGCGCAAAGTAAGCCTTGATGTTCGCAAAGTAAGCTTTGATGTGCTCAAAGCAAGATTTGATATTCGCACAGTTAACTTTGATGTTCGCATGAAAATATTTCACGTGCACACAAAAAATCTTCATTTCGCACAAGAATCTTTCCCATACACACAAATAGCTTTCCCGCGCACACAAATGGCCTGCTCGTATGTACAAGCAAGCCATGAGTGAGCGCAAAACCTTCAGCTGTTCGCAATAGCTACCTTTTTGTGCGAACAAACCTCGTAACTCTTCATTTATCAGTATTTTATGGAGGGGGGGGGGGGGGGGGGGGGAGACCAACCCATAAAGCCGCCCCGGGGTTTAAAGCGGGCGATTGGGTTAACCGAGGCACCAAAAGGCATCCAAAAAAGCCATTTTTAGATTTTTTGGTTGAAAATTGAGCATAAAATTAATGTTTGCGGCGAATGAAAAAGCTGATGCGCGGCTGCGATTGCGATGGCTTTAGAACGCTGCTTGTGGTGAAAAAAACGTTGTGGAAATGACAGAAAAAAGAGAAAAATGGATGTTTGCGAAGCCTTATGCTGCCTCGCTTACAGCAAGCCGACGCGATACAACCCGCGTCGGCATTAAGGTTTCGATTCTCCCCCCCCCCTTAAAATACTGATAAATAGAGAGTTACGAGGCTTGTTCGCGCAAAAAGGTAGCTGTTGCGAACAGCTGAGGGTTTTGCGCTCACTAATGGCTTGCTTGTACATACGAGCAGGCCA
>JAITOI010000227.1 GCA_031289995.1 Prevotellaceae bacterium
TTGCTGCGCACGCTGCGCCTTGCGCCCGTTGACCCAGAGCTGGCGAAAGCCAAAAGTGCGCCCGTTGGCCAGCGGCGCATCGGCCATCCACACCTTGCCCTGAGCCGACTTTGGTAGGCTTGCCGTGCGCGGCGCGAGCCGCCATTGCCCCAGGCGAATGCCGCCGCTCAGCACAGGTCGGGCGTTAGGTGCTGCCTCAATGGTGGTGGGCGATTGCAGCCTGCCGCCATCTTCGGGACGGAGGCAGACCGGCTCATCGAGCAGATATTCGCCGTCGGCCATCACAATGCGGATGCCGTTTGCAGCGGTGGTGTCGGAGGTGCGACGCAGCTCGCGAGCCTTGCGCAGCGCGGCCTGAAGTGTGGCCATCGGCTGCGCCTGTAGGCCGCTGTGGGCGTCGCTTCCGCGCGGCGAAACGTAGATGTCTGCTGCCCTTAGCGGCAGGCTGATGAGCAAAATGGGGAGGAGGAAAAAGAAACGTGTCATGCTATGATTTTTGCAAAGATACATTTTTTTCATACTTTTGTGCGCTTTTTGAATAGCCTACAAATCGAAAAAAAAATTGCTTTATGGTATTTAGATTCCGCATGACATTCCCTTCGGCCAAAACGTTTGCACGCGAGTATGACGTGAGCGCAGAGCAGACGCTGTATGACTTTCATCGCTTCGTGCAGAACGAGCTCGACTACGACGAAGCTCAGCCGGTGCTCTTCCACACCGCCGACAACAAGTGGAAATTCGGGCGCGGTTTTTCGCTCACCGGCGTCCGCAACACCGAGCTGATGGACGAGGTGAGCATTGGTAGCATTGTGCGCTCCAACTGCTACCGCATGCTCTACACGTTCGACGTGCTCAACAAGCGCAGCTTCCGTCTCGAGCTGCTCGAAATGCTCGAGGCCGAACCTCGCAAACGCTACCCCAGCCTGGAGTTTGAGCAGGGCGATACGCCCGGACAGATTGGCAAAACCAACAGCAAGCTCAGCGCCATCTTCGACCAGGCGATGCCTGATTTTGACGACAGCATTTACTCGGCCGGCAGCGGCGATGACTAAGCAGCTCATCGTGCTCACGGGGCCTACGGGGGTGGGCAAAACCGAAGCCAGCATCGCGCTGGCGCAACACATCGGCTCGCCCATCATCTCGTGCGACTCGCGCCAGCTCTACCGCGAGCTCAACATCGGCGTCGCGCGGCCAAGACCAGAGCAGCTCAACGCCGTGGAGCATCACTTCGTGGCGTGCCGCTCGGTGGCCGACTACTACTCGGTTGGCCAGTTCGAGCTCGACGCGATGGCGCTGCTCTCCCAGCTCTTCGACACGCACGACCGCCTGCTCATGGTAGGCGGCTCGGGGCTTTACATCGACGCGGTGTGCTACGGCATCGACAACACGCCGCCGGTTGACCCGCCATTGCGCAGCTCCCTCATGCACCGCCTCGCCACCGAAGGATTAGCCCCGCTGCGGAGCGAATTGCAGCGCCTCGACCCCGACTTCTACCACGAGGTTGACCCGCAAAATCCGGCACGCATTGTGAGGGCGCTCGAGGCCTGCCTGTGCAGCGGCAAGCCCTACTCGCAGCTGCGCCAACATCGGCCCAAGCCGCGTCCCTTCGAGCTGAATTTTGTGGTGATGAGCCTGCCGCGCGATGAGCTCTACCACCGCATCAACCGCCGCGTGGAGCAGATGATGGCGCAAGGCTTGCTGAACGAGGTGCAGCAGCTGCTGCCACATCGCGCCAGCAACGCCCTCAAAACCGTAGGCTACCGCGAGCTCTTCGAGCACCTCGACAAAAAAATATCGCTCGACGAGGCCGTTGAGCTCATCAAGCGCAACACCAGACGGTATGCGAAACGGCAAATTACTTGGATGGCGAAATATGATTTAGGATTTGAAGATTTGAAGATTTGAAGATTGCGGGGGTGTCGCATCGTCGCATATCGCATATCGAAATTATTGGTATCTTTGCCGCCGGAAAAACAAAAAAAATACTACTATGGCAATACCAATTAGGAGCACACCTGTGCTCGAAGGCGAGCTTGCTCGGCACTTTATCCGCGAGGCAAAGGCGAACGAGAAGAAGCGCGGAACGTACAAGATTTCCGACGAGAATCGGCTTGCGGCGCGCGAAATATGGGGTGAATACGTAAGAAATTTCTGCTAGTAGCATGAATTTTCTTTGCAACGAGTGCACGTTTGCTCCGCTTACACGCGAGCTGCTGGACCAGTGCCAGCTGTTTTCGTGTGGCGATAGGGACTTGGACGATTTTTTCTACAACGATGCCGATAGCTACCGCCGGCAGCTGCTGGGCAAGTCGTTCTGCTTTCGGCTGAAAAACGACCAGCTGATAGTTGTTGCAGCATTTACCTTGTCCAACTCCAGCATTGATGCTCGAAACTTACCCAATAGCCGCAGGAAAAAGTTGGTCGAGCATGTACCACACGAAAAGAGCTTGAGCAGCTATCCTGCCACGCTGATTGGCAGGTTGGGTGTGGACAAAAATTTTAGTGGTAAAGGTATTGGTACGGAGCTGATGACTATAATTAAGTCGTGGCTTTTAGAACCCGCTAACAAAACCGCCTGTCGCTACCTCACCGTTGATGCCTACAACAGCGAACTCACGCTGAAATTTTACGAGGCAAACCACTTCAAATATCTCTTCTCGACAGAAGCACAGGAGAAGGCCTACATTGGCTTGCCTGCCGAGCGGGAGCTGAAAACACGGCTCATGTACTTCGACTTAATTTTGACGTAATCGAAGGAAATTAAGCGGAGGAAAATAAATGCAGGCAGAGCCTTGTTCAAACGGAGATTTGAGGATTTGAGGATTTGAAAATTGCCATCGTCTGCCAGCAATGAATTTTAAATTTTAAATCTTAAATCTTAAACCATGAGACCCACCACCCTTCCCATCGCGCTGCTGCTGCTTCTGCTCCCCGCGCTTTTGCCCGCCCAAAAAACCTCCAGCTGGCGCGACCACTTCGACTACTCGCAAGGCGTGGCGGCGCTCGACGTGCAGGGGCAAACCGTGTATGCGGCCACCGCCGGATTAGTGTTCAACGAGGAAAACGGCCACATCTCGAAGAGCTCGGGGCTGAGCGATTTCGGCCTCTCTGCCGCCTGCTACGACCCGCGCACAGCCAGCATTTATGTGGGCTACAGCAACGGCAACTTGGACGTGCTGCACAGCATCGAGCCGCGCAAAATTCGCAACGGCGGATACACCAAAAACATCGTCGCGTGGAAGAATTTTGTAACGCACGGACGCAAGGCCATCACCTGCTTTCTGCGCGTTGGCGACCGAATGCTGGTGGGCACCGCCTCGCAAATTCTCGAAGTCAAGAACGACGAAATATTGGCCAACTACTCCATCGACGAGCGCAACGATTCGTTGGCCATCATCCGGCTCGCGCTCGTGGGCGATAGCATCGCAGCCCTTACCAGCAAAGGGGTGTACGCCATCCATCAGGACAACGCGCAGCGCTACTACTACCCCAGCTGGCGCAAAAGTGCGCTCGTTGTGCCGCCGCCACCCGCGCCTCCTGCCGTGCCCAACGCGCCCGCCTCGCCACACGGCAACCAAACGCTGGCGCTCGATGAGCACAACGGCACGGTGGTGGCGGTGACCAACGGTGCGCTCAGCGTGATGGCACCCAAGGGCGCATGGAAAAGCCTTGCCCATGCTGGGTTTGCGGGCGCATCCGAGGCGAAGGTGAACCCGAAAAATCCGGCACAAATCTTTGTCGCAACATCGTCCGGCGTGGCCGAAGCATCGGTGGGCGATGCCGCGCTCGCCTTTGCCGGCAAGGGTTTGAGCGGAGCTAACGTGGGCACAATGAGCTGCGACAAGGGAGGTAACCTCTTCGCCTTCGCCTCGCGCAGCGCAACGCCTGTGCACCTGCGCA
>JAITOI010000045.1 GCA_031289995.1 Prevotellaceae bacterium
GCGCAGTGGCAAAGCGATCTCAACCGGTACGAAAACGAGTGGCGCGACCTCGCCGCACAGGTAGAGCAAATCGACATACAGCGCAACGAGGCGGTGGTTACAGCTCCCACATCGGGCGCGATACAAAGCATTGTGCAGGTGGCCGACGGAATGTTTGTGCACGCGGGGCAGCAAATTGCCGAGCTTTCGCCCGACGGCCAGCTGATTGCCGAGTGCGCCGTTGCCACCAAGGACATTGGCTTTGTGTACGTGGGGCAAAAGGCGCGTATCCGCATCGATGCCTTCGACTACAACATTTGGGGCGTAATGGAGGGCGAGGTGGCCGTCATCTTCGACGATATTGTGCCCGGCCAAACGCCCTACTACCGCATCTACTGCGCCCTGCCCAGCAGCTACCTCACGCTCAAAAACGGGCGCAAGGACTACATCAAAAAAGGAATGACCCTGAATGCCCATCTGATAGCCACCGAGCGCACCGTATTTCAGCTCATCTACGACAAGGCCGACAAATGGCTCAACCCTAACCTGAACGGCAATGAATAAAAAAACTTGCATCCGGCAGCACGACATCACCGACTGCGGCGCCGCTTGCCTGGCTTCGGTTGCGGCGTACTACGGCCTGCAAATGCCCATTGCAAAAATCCGCCAGAGAGCCTCCACCGATAGGCGAGGCACCAACGTGCTGGGAATGGTGGGGGCAGCAGAAAAAATAGGCTTTTTGGCAAAAGGCGTGAGCGCCCTCAATGCGGATGGCACAAAAAAAACGGAGCCGCTCTACAAAATTCCCAAGCCCGCCATTGCGCACGTAGTGGTGAATGGTAACTTGCTGCACTTTGTGGTAATCTATGAGGTTAGCAAAACCCACATCAAAGTAATGGACCCCGCCTACGGCGAAATCGTCAAAAAGCCAGTAGAGGAGTTTGTGAAAGAGTGGTCGGGTTTTTTGATTTTGCTGGTGCCCAACGACGATTTTCAGCAGGGCAACACTAAGGTTTCTATCCTCAAACGCTTCGCTTTTTTGCTGCGCCCGCACAAGAAAATGCTGCTGCAAGCGCTCTTTGGCGCGGTGGTGTACACGGTGCTGGGCTTGGCCACCTCCATTTACGTGCAAAAGATTGTGGACTTTGTCATTCCCGATGCCAACAAAAACCTGCTCAACCTGCTCAGCGTGGCGATGCTGGCCATCCTGCTGCTGTCGCTGTTTATCGGCTACCTGAAATCCATTTTTATGCTCCGCACGGGGCTACAGCTGGACGCGCGGCTGATACTGGGCTACTACAAGCACCTGCTGCGCCTGCCGCAAACGTTTTTCGACAACATGCGCTCGGGCGAAATCATTTCGCGCATCAACGATGCCGTCAAAATTCGTGCGTTCATCAACGAAACCCTCGTGTCGCTGCTGGTCAACGTTTTTACGGTGCTCTTTGCCTTCGTGCTCATGTTCACCTACTACTGGAAGCTGGCGGTGATAATGCTGCTCATCATCCCGCTGTATGCCGCTATTTATGCGCTCTACAACCGCGTGAATAGAGTAGTGCAGCGCAAGGTCATGGAGCAGGCGGCAGAGCTGCAAGCGCAGCTGGTCGAAAGCATCAACACCGCCAGCACCATCAAGCGATTTGGCATCGAGGGCTACGCCGATACCAAAACCGAAACGCGGTTCATTGCCTTTATCCGCACCGGATTTCGCTCTTCGGTCAACGCCATTTTGGCCAACACGGGCAGCGAATTTGTTTCGCGCCTCTTTACCATCATCCTCTTGTGGGCGGGCACCTACTTTGTGCTGCGCAACGAAATAACGCCCGGCGAGCTGCTCTCGTTTTACGCGCTGATAGCCTACTTTATTCAGCCCATCAGCGCGCTGGTGGGCATCAACCGCAGCTTTCAGGATGCCAAAATTGCGGCCGACCGCCTGTTCGAAATTATGGATTTGGACGTGGAAGACGTGGCGGCACACAAAGTAAAAATCACCAAAGAAAGCTGCGGCGACATTGAATTTAAGAACGTGTCGTTTGCCTACGGCACGCGGACGGAGGTGTTCAACGATTTTTCCGTACGCTTTGAGCACGGCAAAGTCAGCGCCATTGTGGGCGAAAGCGGCTCGGGCAAAACTACGCTGGCCTCGCTTTTGCAAAACCTGTACCCCCTGCAAGCGGGGCAAATTTCGGTGGGCGGAGTGGACATCAAGCACATCGACAACGCCGCCCTGCGCTCGCTGGTGTGCGTGGTGCCGCAGCGCATAGACCTCTTTGAGGGCAGCATCGTTGACAACATTGTGCTCGACGATTTGGAGCAGGACAGCTCGCGCATCATTGCCCTGTGCAAGGAGGTAGGCTTGCTGGATTTTATCGAAAAGCTACCGGCGGGATTTGCCACCAACATTGGCGAAAACGGCGTGCAGCTCTCCGGCGGGCAGCGGCAGCGGCTGGCCATAGTACGCGCCCTCTACCGCAACCCCGAAATACTGATTTTGGACGAGGCCACCTCCTCGCTCGATTCCGAATCGGAGCAGCACATCAAAGCTGTGGTAAACAAAATGAAGGAGGATGGCAAAACCATCATTCTCATTGCCCACCGCCTGGGCACGGTGATGAATGCCGACCGCATTTTTGTGCTGCACAACGGCGCCCTTGCCGAGCAGGGAACGCACCAAGAGCTGCTGCGCAACAACAGCCACTACGTGAGGTTTTGGAAAAGCCAGACAGAATTTTAGCCCTCAGCACACCACCACCGTTGCTACCGATCCTTTCGGCCCTTCTTCGCCGTGGGTGTTAGCGTAGCAGGCAAAGATGTGCGCCTGCTTGCCGATGTCGCCGTGCGAAAATTGCACGGCGTGCACGTTGGACGGCGCGTAGCTCGTCCTCCTGAAGTCGGCGTAAGCGGGCGTTTGGCCAATCGGCGTGATGGCCGTGTAGAGGTTGCTGCCGTGGGCGCTTTCCGGATTTTTCCGCTTGCCGTTTTGCAGGTCGCGGACAACCACCTTGTACGCGCAGGTGCCCATACGCTCAATGTCGGCCATGCCGTCAGCGCTGGGGACGCCGGCGCGGCGGCGCATCCCGCTGGGTACGGCTATGCCAAAGCCCTCCCTGTCGGCGTTGCTCACCTTAGGGTTAAAGCGCAGGTAGGTGTTCCGAAAGCCGCGCCACGAGGTTTCGAGGTGCCTGTGCAGCCGGTCGCGGTGGTGCTTGTTGGCGGAGGTCGATGTATCGAGGTCTGCTGCCTTTCTTTCTGCCTCCTCGAACTCCGCAAAGCCGGCGAGCATGGGGGCAGCCTGCTCGGCAGCTATGCCGTAAGCCTCGAGGTTGGCAGACAACTTTTCCATACAGAACCTCATATACAGGGTAAATGTTGCGTGGGTGCGGGGAATGTCGCGCGGTGCCATAGCGTAATTGTTTAAGCTTTTTCAAATAAGTTCCTACTACTTCCTAATCCTGTATTGTACTTTTGTCAAACTTGACCAACTCTTCGTCAAGTTTGCCTAATTTTTTGTTAAGCTTGACAAATTCTTTGTCTAACTTGACTAACTCTTCGTCAAATTTGACTAACTCTTCGTCAAATTTGACCAATTCTTTGTCAAGCTTGCCCAACTTTTCGTCAAGCTTGCCCAACTTATCGTCAAGCTTGCCTAATTCTTTGTCAAATTTGACCAGCTCTTTGTCAAGCCTGACGCAAATATATAAATTT
>JAITOI010000121.1 GCA_031289995.1 Prevotellaceae bacterium
TCCTTGCTGGAGTTGAAGTCGCGCACGTTGTCCACCATGTAGCGGGTGGCGGTGGCGGTGCTGTCGCGAAGGGCGATGCAGAGCTCGCGGTCGCTGAGGTGGAGCGAGTCGAGCGGCGCAAGCAGCAGGTAGCGGTCGTAGTTTTCCACGGCGAGGCTGTACTTTTCGGCCTGCTGCTGCACCTTTGCCAAGCCCAGATACACGTTGGGGTTGACGTTGTCGCCAGCCAGCCTGAGGATGCGCGAGTAGTAGGTTTCGGCCTGCTGCAAATTGCCCACCAAGCGGTTGCTTTCGGCCAGCCGGAACAGCACTTCGGGCTGCTGCGGTCGCGTGAGTTTGGGCAGCACCTTGACGTACTTTTTTGCTGCCCGCGAGTAGGCTTGCTGCGTGTAGTTTTTGTTGGCGCGGCGCAGCTGCCACTTGGTGCAGCTGGTGTCGAGCAGGGCTACTGCGGCCAGGGCGACGCAGAGGAAGAGGAGGGGTAATCGGTGATAAAATTTGCTGAGCATTAGCGGGCCTCTTTATGTCATTTTCACAAAATCAATTTCGCCCACCGGCGGCTTGCGGAAGCTAAACGTGGTGTGCCCTCCGGCAGCACTCAGAGCCATGTCGCCCTGCGCGATGATGTCCATGCCGATGAGCACGTCTTCGGGGTTGAGGTCGCATTCGAGGACGGTAAGGTCGCAAAAACGTGCGCCGTTGGGCAGCTCGATGTCAACAAAATGAGAGGGCACTATGGAGGAACCGTCGGCAAGGTCAACCATCACCCTACTCACCGGTTCCAAACCCAGCTGCTGCACTACTCTGCTGGAAATGCCGGATAGCGTAGCTCCCGTATCCCAAAGAGCTACGAAATTTTCGGTTGTGGGCAGCTTGCTAACAGCATACTTCGATGCTACTGCCACACGGCAAGGCGTGTGCACCATATTCACCACGCTATCGTAGTGCAGCGTTAGGGCTTGAGGAGTTACGGATAGTGACATGGCTACAATTTTGAAATACGAAATGGCGTGATCCGAACGGTGGTATCCTTCTTGCCGGGCGAGCAGCGCTGAACAATAAACTTGCCACGAGTGTACTCGCGGTCGCCCACCGACACGGCATCCACCACGTCATCGTAGGCGCCGTGCACTTGGTTGTTGGAAATAACCAAATACTTGCCGTCGTACTGCGGCACGAGTTCGTTCTGGTGCGCCAGGTACCAGTAGAATGCTTTATCCATTTCCGGATACTGTTTTTGTGCATTTGTCATAGCTCGTAAATTTTTAAGTTGATTTTATTCCTTTATGTAGCCCAAGCTGTTTCCCATTTCCCGTTGCAGCATTTCGTAAATTTCCTGCCACGTTTTTTGGTAAAGATTGTTCAAGAAATCGGCGAGCTGGGCAAATGTTGCCGAACGGTAAAACAAATCGGCAGCGCTATCCTCCTGCAAATCGCGTTCTGCTACCAGCGCCGTAAGCACCTCCTTACCGATATGCTCAACATTCCACACGGGGCGGTTTTCGATGTACTCAAGCGCTTGCAGAGCGCCGACTGTACAAAAGCAGATTTGATGTGTCGGTTGTTTGAACTTCAGCTCCTCTAAAAATTTCTGCTTTGACACATCTCCACGAAGGTAGTCGTTTACCCGCACTGACACCGCATCGTCGGCCACGGGGCCTTCTACAATATCGTAGCTGTGCGCTGCTTTGCGCGACCTATTTTGCCGGTTGAGCACCACAAAATCCAACCACGCCTCGTTGTATTCCGCAAAGCGGCAAGTGTGCAGCTCGTCATCGTCCCAGATGTACTCGTCGAACTCAAACTCGGTACCGACGCCGTCGGTATGGCGGTCTTCGCCTTTGCGGTCGGCCCAAGCTTGCGCCTGTTTGCGCAATTTGGTAACGTAAAAGCCGCGCCCGAAATCGCGACCGGGCTTGCCCATAGAAATATCTATGCTGTCGATGTGCAGGTAACTGCCGTGATAAACTTTCATCGTACCCCTCCGTTGCTGCGGCAAATGTTGAACATGGAGCGCACAGCCCAGTACGGCGTGTCGGTATGCAAGGCCCACCAGTGCTTGTACAGGTAGTCCAGCCCGCCGTACTTTTGCAGGTAGCGGTAGGCATCCGGTAGCTTCATCTTGTAGGCGAGCGCAAATTCAGGGATGATAAACGTGATAAACGTTATCCTGTCTTGCATTTCCGGGTCAATGGCTTTTGCTGTCATGATGATTGATGTCTAAAAAAACAGGCTGCAAAGGTAGCCCTTTTTGTGCAAACCACCAATTTTTTGTTAGGGGGCTAAAACTTATTTTGAGGCGCTATTCCAAGCGTTCTGCACGGCGCACGGCTTCGAACTGTCGCTTCATCCAATGCCCTCTAAAACCATGATGGATGCTGGCTTTTTTGCTGCTGTTGCGCTGGTGCGCCCCTCCAACCAAAACCAAAAATCTGAAAATTTTACTACCTTTGTGCGCTCTTTTTTTGGGGGCGATTTTTTTTTGCAACAAGATATGGATTCGCAGCAAAATATAGTGAAATACGACGACCTGGTGCACCTCGAATGGCAGGAGCACATTCGCCTCCGGCCGGGCATGTACGTCGGCAAGTTGGGCGACGGCACGCAGCCCGACGACGGCATTTACGTCCTACTCAAGGAGGTGCTCGACAACTCGATTGACGAGCACGCCATGGGCTTCGGAAAGCGCATCGACATTGACATCGACGAGCAGGGTGCGGTGCGCGTACGCGACTACGGGCGCGGCATCCCGCTGGGCAGCGTGATTGTGGCAGCAAGCCAGATGAACACCGGCGCCAAGTTCGACGGCAAGGCGTTCAAAAAAACGGTGGGGCTAAACGGCGTTGGCATCAAGGCGGTGAACGCGCTGTCGGCGCAGTTTGAGGTGCGCTCGTACCGCGAGGGGCAAATGGCGGGCGGCGCGTGGAGCAAGGGCATCCTCACGCGCGAGCACAAGCTGCAGGCCAGCGCCGAGCGCAACGGTACGATGACAGCGTTTTTGCCCGACACAGAATTGTTTGGCGACTTCCGCTTCAACCGCGAGTTTGTGGAGACCATGCTGCGCAACTACACCTACCTCAACGCGGGGCTGGTGATTTCGCTCAACGGTACCGAGCTCGTGTCGCAGCACGGGTTGCTCGACCTGCTCAACGAAAACCTCGGCGAAGAGCCGCTCTACCCGCCCATCCACCTCAAGGGCGAGGACATCGAAATGGCCATCACCCACGGCGGCGACTACGGCGAAAGCTACTACTCGTTTGTCAACGGCCAGCACACGCGCGACGGCGGCACCCACCTCTCGGCCTTTAAGGAAGCCATTTCGCGCACCATCAAGGAGTTTTTCAAAAAAGATTTTGAGCCGATAGACGTGCGCACGTCCGTCGTGGCGGCCATCAGCGTGAAGGTGGAGGAGCCGGTGTTTGAGAGCCAAACTAAGACCAAGCTTGGCTCGCGCGATATGGGTCCCAGCGGGCCGTCGGTGCGCAACTTCGTGCTCGAGTTCGTGCAGGAGCGGCTCAACAACTACCTGCACAAGCACCCCAACGTAGCCGAGGCGATGCTGAAAAAAATTCAGGACAACGAGCGCGACCGCAAGGCCATTTCGGGCATCCAAAAGCTGGCGAAGGAGCGCGCGAAGAAGGCCAACCTACACAACAAAAAGCTGCGCGATTGCCGCGTGCACTTCACCGATGCCAAGAACGAGCTGGCCGAAAAAACCATGCTCTTCATCACCGAGGGTAACTCGGCCAGCGGCTCCATCGAGAAGAGCCGCAACGCCAACACCCAAGCCGTTTTCAGCTTGCGCGGAAAGCCGCTCAACTGCTTCGGCTTGACCAAAAAAGTGGTGTACGAAAACGAGGAATTTAACCTGCTGCAGGCGGCGCTCGACATCGAGGACGGCCTCGATGCGCTACGCTACAGCAAGGTGGTTATCGCCACCGATGCCGACGTGGATGGCATGCACATTCGCCTGCTGACGCTCACGTTTTTTCTGCAATTTTTTCCCGAAGTCATTCGGCAAAACCACCTCTTCATCCTGCAAACACCGCTGTTTCGCGTGCACAACAAAAAGGAAACGCACTACTGCTACAGCGAGAACGAAAAAAATAGGGCGCTCAAAAAGCTGGGCGCACACGCCGAAATCACGCGGTTCAAGGGCTTGGGAGAAATCTCGCCCAAGGAGTTTAGCGAGTTCATCGACGAAGAGCACATCCGCCTCGACCCCGTGCGCATCACCAAAGACGACCTCACGCACGACCTGCTGCTGTTCTACATGGGCAAAAATACGCAGGAGCGGCAGCAGTTCATCATCGACAACCTCCGGCAGGAAGAGGGGATTGAATTTAAAGATTTGAAAATTTGAAAATTTGAAAATTGCTGGCGCTCTCACCAAGCCCGCAATGACGGCAATCTTCAAATCCAATTCTGCTTCGTGTTAATTCGTGTAATTCGTGGATAACAATTTTCAAATTTTCAAATCCTCAAATCCTCAAATTTTCAAATCTAATGACCACCATCGAAACCATTTTAGCCCGCAAGAGCGTGCGGAAATTTATGGCCGACAGGCCTGTGAGCCGCGACGATTTGCTCACGCTGGTGCGGGCTGGCATGGCAGCGCCAAGCGCCAAAAACGAACAGCCTTGGGCCTTCATCATCGTTACCGACAGGGCAAAGCTCGACGCCATGGGCAACGCTTTACCCTACGCCAAAATGCTGGCTGGCGCACCAGCAGCCATTGTGGTGTGCGGCGATATGGACAAGGCCAAGATGCCCGCCACCAGCCTGTGGGTGCAGGATTGCAGCGCCGCCACGCAGAACATTTTGCTGGCCGCTGAAGCCCTCGGCTA
>JAITOI010000228.1 GCA_031289995.1 Prevotellaceae bacterium
TTTCGGCCCAAGCAGCAGCCACGGCAGCCCTCATCCCGCTGCCCGAAAAATGCACCATGCAGGCAGGCCAATTTGTGCTCAACGCCAGCACAAAAATCGCGCTCACCCCCAACGATGCGGCCATGCAGGGCGCAGTGGCGGTGTTCAACGATTTGCTGCAATCCGCCGCCGGATTTTCGCTGCCGGTGGTGGGCAGCGCGGGCAGCAATGCCATTGTCTGCACGCTCAACCCAAAGCTGAAGGGCGATGAGGCCTACAAGCTGAAGGTGCAAAAAAACAAAATTCAGGTTGAGGCGAAAACGCCGCGCGGGATTTTTTATGCCCTGCAGACCGTGCGGCAATTGTTGCCGCAGCAAATCGAAGCTGGACGCTTGGTGCGCGATGTGGCCTGGGCCGTTCCCTGCTTGGAGGTGGAGGACGCCCCCCGCTATGGCTACCGAGGCTTGCTCCTCGATGTGGCGCGCCACTTTATGACCAAGCAAGAGGTGATGCGCTACATCGACCTGCTGGCCTACCACAAGCTGAACACCTTCCACTGGCATCTCACCGAAGACCAGGGCTGGCGTATCGAAATAAAAAAGTATCCCAAGCTGACCAAAACGGGCGCTTTTCGCGAGCAAACAAGGGAGGGATACATCGACAAAAACGGCAAAAAACAGGGGATGTGGGACAACAAGCGCCACGGCGGTTTCTACACCCAGGAGGAGGTGAAGGAGGTGCTGGCCTACGCCGCAAAGCGCTTCGTGAACGTCATCCCCGAAATCGACATGCCCGGCCACATGCTGGCTGCGCTGGCCGCCTACCCCGAGCTGTCGTGCTCCGGCGGGCCGTTCAGGGTCGAGGGGCGTTGGGGGGTGCACAACGACATCCTGTGCGCCGGCAAGGACACCACCTTCGCGTTTATGGAGAATATCCTGACGGAAATCGTCGAGCTTTTTCCCTCGCACTACATTCACATTGGCGGCGACGAAGCGCCCAAAGTGCGCTGGAAGCATTGCTGCGACTGCCAGGCGAAAATCAAGGCGCTGGGGCTAAAGGACGAGCACGAGCTGCAGTCGTACTTCATCACCCGCATCGAAAAATTTCTTAACTCCAAGGGGAAAAAAATCATCGGCTGGGACGAAATCCTGGAGGGTGGCTTGGCGCCCGACGCCACCGTCATGTCGTGGCGCGGCGTGAAGGGCGGCATTGCGGCAGCCAAGCAGCATCACGACGTGATTATGACCCCCAACAGCCATCTCTACTTAAACTACTGCCAAATCAGCTCCAAAACCGAGCCATACTGCAACAACATGATAGCCTTAGAAACGGCCTACAGCTACGACCCAACGCCGGCGGAGCTTACGCCCGATGAGGCCAAGTACATCCTTGGCGTGCAGGGCAACATGTGGACAGAGCACACGCCCACCTTCGACCACGTGCTCCACATGGCCTATCCCCGTGCCGCGGCGGTGGCCGAAATAGGCTGGTCGCCCAAAGAACAAAAAAATTACAATAGCTTTATCACACGCCTACAGCAGGTGGCGAAACGCTACGAGGCTATGGGAATAACCACCTACAGTAAGGCTTTTTTGGGCGAAGAAAAAGCGACGGCTGACAACCGCGCCACCCAGCTGCGCAACAATCTTTTTGCCCGCAACAAGAGCGCCGTGCTGGTGGTGGCGCACCGCGGCGACTGGCGCTATGCTCCCGAAAACTCCATCGCCGCCATCGAGCACTCCATCCAAGTTGGGGTGGACGTGGTCGAAATTGACCTGCAGCTCACCAAGGACAGCGTCCTCATCCTCATGCACGATTCTAATCTCGACCGCACCACCACCGGCAAGGGACGCATTGCCAGCTGGACTATGGATTCCATCCGCACGCTTTACCTCAAAAACGGAGCCAGCATCAAAACCAAGGAGAAGGTACCCACCCTCGAAGAGGCTTTGCTGGCGGCCAAAGGCAAGGTGCTTCTCAACCTCGACAAGGCCGACCGCTACTTCGATTTGGTGTATCGGGTGCTGCAAAAAACAGGCACCGCGCAGCAAATTATTATGAAGGGTTCTGGCTCGCCCGAAGAGGTGAAAAAGCGCTACGGAAAGTCCCTCGACGAGGTCATCTACATGCCCATCGTGAAGCTCGATGAGGCGAATGCGGAGGCGCAGATTGAGCAGTTCGTGCAGCTGCTTTCGCCCGTCGCCTTCGAGCTGCTGTTTGTTGCCGACACCAACCCGCTGCCCAAAAAGTTGCCCGCCATCCTCAACGGCAAAGCCCTGATTTGGTACAACACGCTTTGGGATACGATGGCCGGCGGCCACGACGACGACATGGCGCTCGACAACCCGCAGGCCGCCTACGGCTACCTCATCGACTCGCTCGACACGCGCATCATCCAAACCGATAGGGCAGAGCTGCTCTTAAATTTTTTGCGCCAGCGGAAAATGCACGAGTAGAAAATTTCAAAATCTTATTCTGCTTCGTGTTAATTCGTGTAATTCGTGGACAAATCCTCAAATCTTCAAATCTTCAAATGAAAATCTTTTTCTTCGCCGCCGCCACCCTTGCGGCAACCCTCGCCACCGCAGCCCCCATCGAGGTTTACGACCTGCGCTGCGACCTGATGAATGCGCCCCTCGGCGTGGACTCCGAGTTGCCCAAGCTGTCGTGGAAGCTGCGCTCCCTCGAGCGCGGCCAACGGCAAACAGCCTGGCAGCTGATAGCCGCCTCCTCGCCCGCATTGCTGGCTGCCGACAGCGGCGACCTGTGGAGCAGCGGGCGGCGCAGCTCCGACCAGCAGCTCAACCTGCCCTACGAAGGACGAGCGTTGAAATCATCCGAACAGGTGTTCTGGAAAGTGCGCGTGTGGGGCAGCAACGGCGAGGCTTCGCCCTGGAGCGCTACGGCCTCGTGGACGATGGGAATTTTGTCGCCCCGCGAGTGGAGAGCGCAGTGGATTACCGACGCTAATTTGCTGCCTTGGCTGCGCAAAAAAGTGGGCTACAAATCGCTTGTCAGCTCGCGCGAGGATGACGAAAAATGGCTCACCATCGACCTCGGCAAAGCCTACAGCATACAGGCTGTACGCCTCTACCCCGTGCGCCAGCTGCTGGAGGAAGCGCAGGGCTTTCCGTTGCGCTTTCGCATCGATGCGGCCAACAACGCCGCATTCAAAAATGCCACGCCAATTGCCGACTACACGGACAAAGATTTTCCCTACTCCAACACCACGCACAAAACCACCGTCCCCTCGTTTGATGCGCCCAGCGACGGCAGCGCCAACGCCCGCTACCTGCGGATTGTGGCCACCAAGCTGAGGCAGGACAACGGAAAATTCTACCTCGCATTGTTCCAAATCGAGGTCGTTGCCGACGGCAAAAATGTGGCTGCTGGCGCGAAGGTGTCGGCCAAGGACAGCGACGAGAGCGGGATGTGGAGCAGGCAGGCATTGACCGACGGCTTGGAAGTTCGCGGTGCCAACCCCGGCGACAACTCCAGCCTGCTGCTGCGGCGCGAGTTTGCCGTAAAGCCTGCGCTCAAGCGCGCCCTCGTGCACGTCTCCGGGCTGGGGCACTACGAGCTGCGCGTCAACGGCAGCAAGGTAGGCGAAAGCTTGCTCACCCCCGGCTGGACAACCTACGAAAAAACCGTGCTCTACGACACCTACGACCTCACCGCAATGCTACATGCCGGCGCGAAAAACGCCATCGGCATAACGCTTGCCGGCGGCATGTACAACGTGCGTGCCGACGGCAAACGCTACGTGAAATTCGAAAGCCTTTTCCACCCGCTCGTGGCAAGCTGCCACCTGCAATTGGACTACGCCGACGGCAGCTCCGAAACCCTGCTCACCGACCCGCAGTGGAGGTGCAGCAGCGCTGGCGCCATCACCTTTTCCAACATCTTTGGCGGCGAAGATTACGACGCCCGCATAGCTGCACAAATGGGCAAGTGGGACGCTCCCAACTACGACGACAAGGCCTGGAAAAATGCAGCTGTCGCCAGCGGACTTGGCACCCTGCGCGGAGCCTCGCACGCCGCACCGCCCATGCGCACCTACGAAACGCTGACGCCGCTGCGCCTCCGCCAGCTCAAGCCCGACACGCTCGTGTACGACCTGGGGCAAAACGCCTCCATCATGCCCCGCATTCGCGTGCGCGGGCCTAAGGGCGCAGTCATCAAGCTCACCCCATCGGAGCTGCTGCACAGCAACGGCACCCTCAACCGTGGCTCGCAAACGCGCGGAACCTACGAAACTTTTTGGCAGTACACGCTCAACGGCGACACCGATGGCGAGCTCTGGATGCCGCAGTTTTTCTACCACGGCGCACGCTACCTGCAGGCCACGCTGCTGCCCGCCGTCGCTGGCGGAGACTTGCCTGCGGTGGAAGAGCTGGAGGGCGTGGTGGTGCATAGCGCCTCGCCTGCCGCAGGTGAGTTCGCCTGCTCCAACGAGCTCTTCAACCGCGTGCACACCCTGGTGCGATGGGCGCAGCGAAGCAACACCATGTCCGTGCTCACCGACTGTCCGCACCGCGAAAAGCTCGGCTGGCTCGAGCAGTACCACCTCAACGGCCCCGCGATGATGTACGAGTTCGACCTCGCCCAGCTCTTCCGCAAAACCTTTGGCGACATGGCCGACGCGCAAACGACCGACGGTTTGGTGCCCGACATTGCGCCCGAGTACGTGATTTTTTCCAACGGCTTTCGCGACTCGCCCGAATGGGGCAGCGCCTTTATCCTCGCGGCTTGGCAGCAGTACCTGTTCACCGCCGACCTCACCGTTTTTCAGCGCTACTACCCCGCCATGTGCCGCTACGCAAGCTACCTGCGCAGCAAAGCTAAGGATGGCATTCTCGACTTCGGATTGGGCGACTGGTACGACGTTGGCCCCAAAGGTCCAGGCTTTGCCCAGCTCACACCCGTTGCGCTTACGGCCACCGCCACGTTCTACGAAGACCTGAAAACCCTCTCGTCCATTGCCGCGCTGCTCGGCAAAGCCGACGATGCCAAGCGCTACGCAGACGAAGCCGCCACCCTGCGCCGCGCCTACAACAGCGCGTTTTGGGACAAGGTAGCAGGGGTGTACGCCACAGGCTCGCAGTGCGCCAACGCCATCTCGCTGGTGTTTGGGCTTGCCGAGCCGCACGACCGCGACCGCATTGTGAGCGCCCTCGTGAGCGACGTGGACAAAAAAGGCTTGACCGCAGGCGATGTGGGCTACCGCTACCTGCTCCGTGCGCTCGCCGACGCGGGCAGGTCTGACGTCATCTACCGCCTCAACAATCAGTCCGCCAAACCCGGCTACGGATACCAGCTGGCGCAAGGCGCAACCAGCCTTCCCGAGTCCTGGAAGGCGGGCAAAGGCAGCTCGCACAACCACTTCATGCTGGGGCAAATCAACGAGTGGTTCTACCACGATCTGGCAGGCATTCGCCCCGACGCCGCCGCACCCGGATTCCGCCACATCATCATCGCCCCGCAGCCCGCCAACGGCTTGCAGTGGGCAACGGCCACCTACCGCTCGCCCTACGGCGACATCGTTTCGTCGTGGAAAAAGGAGGCAGGGCAATTCGTGCTCGAGCTGAGCATCCCAGCAGGCACAACGGCCACCGTGCATTTCCCCAACCCCGATGTAGCGGTCGCGGACGAGGCCTTGGGCATCATCTCCGAAAAGGGCGTGCTCGAATTGCCGTCGGGGACGTACAAACTTCTGCAGAAATTTTGAGCCATGATGCCTGAGCTAATTGCAGCAAATTTAATTCGCGAATGATGAGCAAGACAACAGCTATCGCCATAATCATAACCTGCCTTTTTACAGGCATCCATGCACAGTCGATGGGCCTCTACCACCTAAACGACTTGCGCTGCGAATACATGACCAATCCCTCTGGCATTGATGTGGCCGCCCCCCGATTTTCATGGACAATCGCTGCCGATGAGCGAGGCGTTTACCAAGAGGCATACAGGATAATTGTAAGCCACAATCGTGCCGATGTGCAGCAGCTGAAGGGGAATAGCTGGGATTCCGGCTGGAGAAACTCGGACAATACCATCAACGTGGCGTATGAGGGGAGTGCCTTGGAGAGCAATCACCCGTATTTCTGGCGGGTTGGCGCTCGCATCAACGGGCAGGAGCTGTGGAGCGAGCCTGCAGCTTTCCACACGGGAATGCTTCACTACAACGACTGGAGCGCAGCCTGGATTAGCACGGAGGAGGAGCTTGTTCACGCAAGCCCTTTGCTAAGAAAATCTTTTGTTGCCGATAAAAGAATCAAGGAGGCGCATGCCTACGTTGCAGCGGCGGGCTTTTACGAGCTGTACGTCAATGGTCAAAAGGTGGGTAGCCACGTGATGCATCCCGCCATTACCGACTATCGCAAAACGCTGCTGTATTCCGTTTACGACCTGTCCGACATGCTAAACAAAGGCAACAACGCTTTGGGTTTGATGCTTGGCAACGGCGCGTACAACATCCGAAAAAGCAAGGAACGCTACAGCTGGGGTAGCGAATCGCGGTTGGGCAATCCTTGCGTCATGCTACAGCTGCAGGTAACGTTCGACGACGGCAGCGAAGCGGTTATCACCACCGGCGAGGGCTGGAAATACACCTTCGGCTCCATTACCTACAACAACATCTACGGCGGCGAGGACTACGATGCACGCAAGGATGTCGCAGGATGGTCTGATGCCGGATTTGATGATGCGAAATGGAAGCGGGTTGCCGTTGTGCCAAGTCCGGGAGGGCAGCTTAAGTGGCAGGCTACGCCCATTGAGGTAACGGAAACATTGCCCCCCGTCGCCTCCTCCACGCCTGCCAGAGGAGTTTACCTGTTCGACCTTGGGCAGAATATCGCCGGATGGTGGCGCATCGAGCTACAGGGACGTGCCGGACAAACCATCCGCGTGCGAGGCGCCGAAACCCTCAACAATGCCCTCTTCCCGAAGCCGCTGGAGGACGGCGACCGCCTGAGCAACAAGTTCAGCTACCACGCAAGCGTATGGACAGACTACACGCTGCGAAGCGACAATAAAGAGCTGTACGAACCCCGCTTTTTCTACACCGGATTTCGCTACATCGAGATAGCTGTTAGCGACAGCATCGCCTTAAATCAGCTCCGCGTGGAGGGACGTGTGGTGCGCTCGGCTTTGCCAAGCGCGGGGCAATGGACTTCCTCCAACACGCTGCTCAACAAAATCCATCAGGCGGGGCTATGGTCGCAAAAAGCCAACACCGTTGGCTATCCCACCGACTGCCCCCACCGCGAAAAAGGCGCCTACAATGGCGACGGGCAGGTGATTGCCGAAACATCCATGCACGATTTCCTAATGGCACCGTTCTACTACAAGTGGCTCGACGACATGCGCGACTCGCAGGAGCCTAACGGACGAGTGCCCAACACCTCGCCGCCTGTTGTGGGGGGCATGGGCGGAGGGGTTGCCTGGGGCAGCGCCTACGTGCTACTCCCCTGGTGGATGTACCACTACTACGACGATGTGAGGGTCTTGAAAGAGCATTATCCCACCATGAAAAAGTACATCAACTACCTAAAAACGCTGGCACGCACCGATAGCCATCCGGCGGAGCCATACATCATCAATGACTTCGACGGATACTGGTATTCCTTAGGCGAGTGGTGCTCGCCCAACCTGCGCGATTGCCCCAATCACGCCGTGGTAAACACGTTTTACTACTACTACGACACCCGTTTGATGGCGCAAATAGCAGCGGTGCTGGGCTACCCGAACGACGCGCAGCAATTCCTATCGCTGAGCGACACCATCAAGGCGGCATTCAACGCCAAGTTTTTCAACCAGGAGAGCTTGCTATACGGCGTTGACACCACCTACCAGACCTACCAGCTGCTCGCGCTCCTTGGCAAGCTTGTCCCCAACGATGAGCTGCGCGAAGGAGTGCTGAAGACGCTTACCGACGACCTCCGCAACCGAGACTACCACCTGAACACGGGCATCATCGGCACGAAATACCTGTTGCCCGCGCTGGCTGAAGCGGGACACCACCAGGAGGCATACCTCACCGCCATTCAGGAAACCTACCCCAGCTACGGCTTCTGGCTAAACAACCATTCCACCACGCTGCTGGAGAAGTGGGATGGGCAAAACTCGCACAACCACCAGATGTTCGGCGCGGTGGTGGAGTACTTCTACAAGTATCTGGCAGGCATCCGCTCGCCAATGGAGGAAGAAACCACCATCGGCTACAAGCATGTCCGCCTGCAACCCTGCCTGCCAAATGGCCTGCAAAATGTCGAGGCGAGCATGCAAACAATGTCGGGAAAAATTGTCTCCGGATGGGAGCGGCACGACCGGCAAACGCTGTATCACGTGTCCGTTCCGGCGAACACCACCGCCACGCTGGTGCTGCCCGATGCCCTCCTGTCGAGGGTGGTCGAAAGCGGCGCAACGGTGTGGGAAAACGGCAAATTTGCTGGCAGCGCACGAGGCATTAGCGGCATAAAAGCAGACAACAGCTGCCTGCACGTGTCGCTCAAATCGGGCAGCTATCGGTTCGTCGTTTCGGAGTAGTAAATTGTAGTAGAAATAGAAAAAATAAAAACACCATTATCATGACCAAATCTTTCAGCCACTGGCAAACCCGCACCATCATTACCACGATGATAGGCTACGCGCTGTTCTACTTCGTGCGCAAAAACTTCAGCATGGCCATGCCCGGCATGGAGGCCGACCTCGGCATCTCCAAGACCAGCCTCGGCATTTTTCTCACCCTAAACGGCCTCATCTACGGCCTATCGCGCTTCGTGAACGGCATCTTTGCCGACCGCCTCAACGCCCGATTCTACATGGCTTCAGGCCTTGCCCTATGCGCCCTGTCCAACTTCGCCTTCGGCTTCGGCGTGGACATTGCCGCGTGGTTCACCGGCGAAACGTCCGGCAGCACGTTCACCAACACCCTCGTGTGGTTCATGGGCGTTACCTGGATTGTCAACGGCATCCTGCAAGGCAGCGGATTTCCGCCCTGCGCACGCCTGCTCACGCACTGGATTCCGCCCAGAGAGCTCGCCACAAAAATGTCCGTGTGGAACACCTCCCACTCCATTGGCGCTGGCCTCGTGGTCATCCTCTGCGGCTACATCATGGGCAACTTTGGCACGGGCGATGCGCACACTGGCGCCTGGCGATGGTGCTTCTGGATACCTGCCGCCATCTCGTTTTGCGGCGCGATAATGCTCTTCTTCTTCCTCCGCGACACCCCCGCCTCCGTGGGCTTAGCGGAGCTCGAAGGCACCACCGTCAAGCTGAAAAAGCAGACCACAAAATCGGCGGAGCACAAGGCTTTTTTGCGCGAAAAAGTGTTTGCCAACCCGCTCATCTGGACGCTCGGCTTGGCCAACTTTTTTGTTTACGTCGTGCGCTTTTCGGTGCTCGACTGGGGCCCCACTTTGCTGCGCCAGTCCAAGGGCGTGAGCATGGAGCACGCGGGCTGGCTGGTGGCGCTGTTCGAAATTGCGGGCATTGCCGGCATGTTGGTGGCGGGCTGGGCTACCGACCGCTTCCTGAAGGGGCGTGCCCACCGCACCTGCGTATTCTGCATGTTGGGCGCAGCTGTTTTCGCCTTCATCTTCTGGCAAATCCCGTCCGACGCGCCCACTTGGGCGCTGTTTGCCGCACTCTGCGCCACCGGATTTTGCATCTACGGACCGCAGGCGCTCATTGGCATCGCGGCAGCCAACCAAGCCACCAAAAAAGCCGCCGCCACCGCCAACGGCCTCACCGGAATTTTCGGCTACGCCAGCACCGCCATCTCGGGCGTGGGCTTTGGATACGTGGCGCAGCACTATGGCTGGACATTTGCCTACCTCGCCATCATCGTCATGGCGCTTGTTGGCATGGGAATTTTCTTGCTGATGTGGAACGCAAAGGCTAACGGGTACGAAGAAAAATAAAATGCGATATGCGATGTGCGACGATGCGATGTGCGACGCAGCAATTTTCAAAGCCTCATCGTTTCGTGCTAATTCGTGTAATTCGTGGACAATAAATTTTCAAATCTTCAAACAATGAACATCAAACACGTCGCCCTCGACATGGACGGCACCATCTACAACGGCAGCACGCTCTTCCCCTTCACCGTCCCGTTTTTGGCGAAGCTCAAGGCGCAAGGCATCGGCTACTCCTTTCTCACCAACAACCCCTCGCGCAGCGCGGACGACTACCTGCGCCACCTGCACGGCATGGGCATACCCGCCTCGCGCGAGCAAATGTACACCTCCGCGCAGGCCACCATCGGCTACCTCAAGGCAAAATTGCCCAGCGCCCAGCGCCTGTTTTTGTTGGGCACGCCAAGCATGATTGCCGAGTTTGAAGCTGCCGGTTTTACCTCCACCCGCGACGACGCCGACGACCGTCCCGACGCGCTCGTGGTGGCTTTCGACACCACCCTTGCCTACCCGCGCCTGTGCCGCGCCGCGTGGTGGGCAATGCAGGGCTTGCCCTACCTCGCCACCAACCCCGACCGCGTGTGCCCCACCGACCAGCCCACCGTGCTCGTGGACTGCGGAGCCATCTGCGCTTGCATCGAGCACGCCACAGGCCGCCATCCCGACGTGGTAATCGGCAAGCCCGACCCCCGCATGTTGGACGGCATCCTCGCCCGCTACCAGCTGCAACCGCACGAGCTCGCGATGGTGGGCGACCGCCTCTACACCGACGTGAAAAC
>JAITOI010000239.1 GCA_031289995.1 Prevotellaceae bacterium
CGTGTCCGACCCGCCAAGCTCCATCGAAATTGACGGCGAGGCTTGCGGATACTCGCCTTTCGCGTTCGAGATTGTGCCAAAAAGTATTCGGGTGGTTGTTGGGGAAAAATTTATTTGAAAATTTTCGATGTGCGATATGCGACTTTGCGATATGCGACGCAACAAATTTTCAAATCATCGCGCATACGGTTCAACGTCAAGCCCCACTGTTTGCTGGGCTTGCAGCTTGAAGTGGCCAACAAGGGCAATCATCGCAGCATTGTCGGTGGTGTAGCGCAGCGGCGGAAGGTAGGTCTGCCATCCGTGCTGCAAGCCAAGCGTGGCAACGGTTTTGCGCAATCCGCTGTTGGCCGAAACGCCCCCTGCAATAGCCACCTCGCGGATGCCGGTTTGCCGCACTGCCTTCTCCAGCTTATCGGTCAACACCTCAATAATGGTGCGCTGTAGCGAGGCGCATAGGTCGGCTTTGTTGTGCGCTATGAACTGCGGATTTTCGGCCACGCGGTCGCGCAAAAAGTAGAGAAACGAAGTCTTGAGTCCGCTGAAGCTGTAGTCGAGGCCTGCGATGTGCGGCTTGGCAAACGCGAAGCGGTGCGCGTCGCCCTGCGCTGCAAGCTTGTCCACCATAGGGCCGCCTGGGTAGGGCATACCCATCAGCTTGGCGCACTTGTCGAACGCTTCGCCTGCGGCATCGTCAATGGTTTGTCCCAGGATGAGATGTTCAAGGGGCTTTTCGACCAGCACGATTTGCGTGTGTCCGCCGGACACGAGCAGGCAGATGAACGGGAATTTTGGGTGAGGCAAGTCGAGGTTTGGCTCGTCCACAAAGTGAGACAGGACGTGGCCTTGCAGGTGGTTGACCTCGACCAGCGGAGCGCCCGTTGCCAGCGACAATCCCTTGGCGAACGACACGCCCACCAGCAGCGAACCCATCAGCCCCGGCCCGCGGGTGAACGCAATCGCGTTGAGCTCGTTCGGCGCAACGCCCGCCAGCGTTAGGGCGCGATGCGCCACCGGAATAATGTTTTGCTGGTGCGCACGTGAGGCCAGCTCGGGCACCACGCCGCCGTAAGCCTCGTGCACGCTTTGGCCCGCAATGACGTTCGACAGCAGCAGCGTGCCGCGCACCACCGCCGCCGACGTATCGTCGCAAGAGCTCTCTATGCCAAGTATTGTTGCCATGTTTAGTGTGTGTAGCATTTGTAAATGCGGTGCAAATTTACTACTTTTGCGAACTTTTGCAATGAATATCTTCGCTTGAAAAAACGAACCACTATAGCATACTCCACCATTGCTGCTGTGCTCATCCTGCTGCCCACCTTGCTGCTGCTGGCCGTACGTCACCCGCGCGTGCAGAGCTATTTTGTGGGCTGGGCGGCCGAATCGCTGTCGCAAAATCTGAACGCGAAGGTGAGCGTGGGTGCGGTGCGATTCCGCCTCTTCAACCGGCTGGCGCTACGCGACGTGTGCGTGCAGAGCGTGCAGGGCGACACGCTGCTCGTAGTGGGCGAGCTGATGGGTACGCTCACCGGCTTGAGCCTGCGCGACCGCTACATGGAAGTGGGCGAGCTGCAGCTGGCCGATGTGAGCCTGCGCCTCGCTCGCGACACGGCGGGCGTGCTCAACGTTGACAGCATGCTGAGCCATCTGCGCAAGCCGAGCACCAACACCGACCAGCCGCAACCCGCATCAATGAGGCTGCGCGTGAGCAACGTAAGCGTGGCCAACATGACGTTTTCCTACACCGACTACGCCGCACGCGACACGCTGCCAAGCGGTGATGGTATTGACTTTCGGCGCCTGCACGTGTACCAGCTCGCGCTCAAGCTGAGCAGCTTCCGCATCAGCGGCGACACGCTGCTGTGCCGCCTCGACTACCTCAGCTGCCGCGAGCAAAGCGGCCTACACCTGCGCAACTTGGCGGGCGTCGTGAGCGTGGCTCCAACTTTTGTGGAGGTCAAAAATCTGCAGCTCGAAGACGACTACTCGTACCTCAACGCAGACCAATGCCGCATTGACTTTGACAACCTGAGCGACTTCCAAGATTTTGCCACAAAGCTGCGCCTCGCCGCCCACATTTCCGACGCGCAGCTGAACCTCAACACCCTTCATTATTTCGCACCGCAAGCGCAAAACAACAAGCTCGTCGGGCAGCTGTCGGGCAGCGTGAGCGGCACGTTGAGCAACCTCAGCGGGCGCAACCTGAAGCTGAGCTTCGCCTCGCAAACTGCCACCGATGTTGACTTTTCGGTGGTTGGATTGCCCGACATTAGCAGCGCGTTTTTCAGCGTCAGCGTGAGCAAATTCATAAGCCGTTCGGGCGACCTGATGCTCGCCGACAGCCTTGTCCTCAACGCCCGCAACGCTAAGCACGGCGACCTGTTGCGGCGCTTCGGCAAGCTGCAAGGTAAGCTGCGCTTCACCGGATTTTTGCACGACTTTGTGGCCGACGCCATGCTCTCGTCCAACATCGGCACGTTGGCCGCCGACTTGTCGTGCTCGCAAGTCAGCGACTCGCTGATGGCTCTCAACGCCACGCTGGGCGTGGGAAATTTCAACGTAGGACGGCTGCTGGGCGACACGCTCGTAGGTCACGTTACCATGCACGGCAATGTTGACGGCACGATAAAAAATCTCTCGCAGCTGGCGCTAAACCTCGACTTCAACATCCCCTCGTGCGAGCTGAAAGGCTACCGCTACCGCAGCGCGAAGCTGAGAGGCGTCCTCACCGAGAGCTCGTTTCGGGGTATGGTGGCATGCGCCGATACCAACATGCGCTTCGACCTGCGCGGCATAGCCACCTTCGGCAAGGCGCGTCCGCACTACAACGCAGCGCTTCACCTCCACCACGCCGACTTCGTCGCTACAGGCCTCAACCCTCGCGACAGCGTGTCGCAGCTGCAGCTCAACATGTCGGTCAACCTCGAAGGCAGCTCGCCCGACAGCCTCGTCGGAAAGCTCCACATCGCCAATGTGCTCTACGTTTCGTCATCCGACAGCATGGCGCTGGGCGCGATAGAAGGCGAGGCTCAGCACGCAGACGGCGTGCAGCGCTACGCCCTCCGGTCGGAGCTGGCCAACGCCGAGCTGACAGCCAAAGGCAGCGTAAAAAACATTCTCCCCGTGCTCGACTCGGCGCTACGCACGTACATTCCGCAGTACCGGACAATGCTGCTCGACAACCCGCCAGTGCTGGTTTGCGACGATGTTTGCGAGTACACGTTTTTGTTCGAAACCAAAAAAGCGGCAGCGTTTCAGGATGCCCTTTTTCGCAATTTTGCGGTGGCCGACAGCTCGTCATTCAGCGGGCACATTAGCTCGGATGTGAGCCGCAACAGCCTCTCCGTGCGCTCTCCCTACATCCGCTACGCGGGGATGGCGCTCTCCGAATTTTCGCTGCACACCACCCTTCGCGACAGCGTCCTGCAGCTGGAGGCTTCGGCCGACAGCGTTAACTTCAACGACTTCATCCTGCGCAATTGGACTATGGGAGGCGCGCTGCATCGCGGCGAGCTGATGTTCAACATGGGCTACACGTCAACAGCAGCTTCGGGTAGCGTGGTGGCGCAGCTGGTGTGCTACGAAAACTGGCAAGGTAAAAAAAGCGTGGACGTAACCATTTTCCCATCCACGCTGGCGCTGGGCGAAGCCGTGTGGGAGCTATCGAAAAGCCGCATCAACATTGAGAATGGGCGATACATGGTGGACAACCTGCACGTCGAAAATCGCGACCAGCTGTTTTTTGTGAACGGCATAGTATCATCGCAGATGAGCGACACGCTGCAATGCGAGCTGCGCAACTTCGACATCGAGCCGCTCATACGCACGTTTTCCAAGAGCCCAAAAGTTAACCTCGACGGTGCCATTTCGGGCACGGTAACCATTGGCGGAATGCTCGCACAGTCGCCGCTAATCCTCACCGACATTAGGGTTGATACCCTGAAATTTTTCGACAAGCTGGTGGGCGACGTGCAGCTTCGCACCGCCATCAACAACGACATCAAGGGCGCATCGGTGTTCCTCAACATCACCAAAAACAACGCCGAAATCCTAAACGTGGCGGGCAGCCTCAACAACAAGTGGGAGCTCGATGCCGACGCAAAGCTGAGCAGCATGGAGCTGATGCACGTGGAGCCACTCATCGCCACAGCCCTTACCGACATTGACGGCACGCTCTCCGGCAACATAAAAATTTCGGGGCACCTAAAAAATCTCATGCTCAACGGTCCGCTCACGCTCGACAACGTTCAGCTGCGCGTGTGCTACACCAACGCGCTCTACAAGGTGAACGGCGCGGCGAGCATGGAGAACAGCGCCATCCACGTGCGCAACGTTACCGGCTACGATGACAAAAACCGCAGCTTCAAAATCAACTTCATGCTGGGCAACCTCACCACGCCCCCACTCTTCTACACGCTCAAAGTTGCGCCGGTAGCCACCCACGTGGTGAGCACCACCGAGCAGCTAAACGACCACTTCTACGGCCAAGGATACGCCACTGGCACCGTGCAAATCAACGGCAGGTCAGGCGAAGCAGACATCAACATTGCCGTCGCCACCAACGAAAATACGACCATCTCCATCCCGCTCGGCGCAAAAGCGCAGGCGCAAAGCCAGAGCTTCATCAGGTTCATGTCGCCTTCGGCAACGCCTACTGCCGCAAAGCCTGTAGCCGTTGACGACAACTCCCGACCAAGCAACGTGCACGCCGAAATTGACATCAACGTAACCAACGACGCGGAGGTGATGCTCGTGCTCAACCCGCTCACCGGCGACGTGCTCAAAGGCTCCGGAACGGGCAACGTGAAGATAGTCGCCGAACCCGCCAAGGGCACGTTTCGCGTGATGGGCAGCTACACCATTCAGCGCGGCGAATACTCCATTTCCATCCAAAATTTGGTGAGCAAAAAATTCAAAATCGAGAGCGGAAGCACCATCAGCTT
>JAITOI010000014.1 GCA_031289995.1 Prevotellaceae bacterium
CTTAGCTGGTGCCTCCGCCTCTTGGTCGGTGCTAATGAGGACGCGACCGCAGTACTCGCACACGATGATTTTCTTGCTCAGCCTAATGTCCGCCTGGCGTTGCGGCGGAATTTTGTTGAAGCATCCGCCGCAGGCATCGCGCACCACCGGCACCACAGCCAGGCCGTTGCGGGCGTTCTTGCGGATGCGCTGGTAGGCGTTGTAGAGGCGCAGCTCAATCTTGCTCTTGTACGAGGCGGAGTGGCGGCGCAGCTCGTCCTCGTCGTGCTTGGTTTCGCTCATGATTTCTTTGAGCTCTTTTTCCTTCTCCTCGAGCGCGATTTTTTTGTTCGACAGCTTGGAGGCAGTCTCGTTGGCGAGCACCTTTTTTTCCTTCGCCTGAAAGGTAAATTCTTTGATGCGCTTTTCGTTGAGCTCAATCTCCAGCGTTTGAAACTCCACCTCCTTCGACAGCGAATCGAACTCGCGGTTGTTGCGCACGCTCTTCTGCTGGTCGAGATATTTTTTTATCATCAGCTTCGAGGTGTCGATGTCGTTCTTTTTTTTCTGAATCATGCTCTCGAGGTTGAGCGCTTCCTTTTGGTAGTTTTGCACCTGCAGGTCAAGAGCGGCCACCCCATCTTCGAGGTCTTGCACCTCAATGGGCAGCTCGCCGCGCAGCTGAATGAATGCGTCGATTCGCGAGTCCACCTGCTGCAATTCGTACAGCAGCTTGAGCGTGCTCTCCATCGGCACATCAGCATTGGCGCTGGCTGCAGCGCCCGTAACAGTTTTCGTTTTTGCCATGTCAATTTTTTTATTAGCGTGCTTGAGCACGAAAAATGCGTTATAACAACCGAATTACAAATACTCAATTTGGTTTACGGTGTACCTCACCAAATGGGGCGCAAAGGTAGGAAATTTTTTCGATATAATCTCAAAAAAAATATCGACGGCCTCAATTTCGCTCTCGTAGTGCCCCACGTCGATGGGCATAACGTCGCCTCCCACAGCCATTTGCAGCTGATGATACTTGAAGTCGGCGCTCACCAGTGCATCAGCTCCGCAGGCCTCTGCGAGCGGCATGAGGTCGGCGCCGCTGCCTCCACACACCGCGACCGTGCTCACGCAGGCCTTGCGCGACGCGGCGTAGCGAATGTTTTGCCGGTTGAATGCCAGCCTCACCAGCTGCAAAAAATCGCCTGCGGGCATCGGCGCGGGTAGCTCACCCACCATTCCAAGGCCAATGTCGGCGCGGGTTGCAGAGGGTTGAAGGATGCGGCGGTTGAGCAAGCCGAGCCGCTCGCACATGCGCTCGCTCACGCCGCCACGCACCTTGTCGAGGTTGGTGTGTGCGGCATACAGCGCCACGTCGTGCTTCGCGGCCAGCATCACCACGCGCTCGGTGGACGTGGCGCCAACAAGCCGCTTTAGCCCGCCAAATATGGGCGGATGGTGCGACACCACGAGGTTGATGCGCCGCTCAATGGCCGTGCGCACCGCGTCCTCAGTGGCATCGAGGCAGAGTAGCGCACCGCTGGCTTCGGCCTGCGCGTTGCCCACGCAGAGGCCAGCGTTGTCGTAGTCCTCCTGCAGGTGCAGCGGCGCGAAGTCTTCGATGGCGGCAGCAAGCTGTGCAATGGTCATCGCTACAACGATTTTTTCAGCTCCTGCAGCATCGTCTTGATGCCGGTGAGCGAGCGCACCACTTCGAGGTTCAGCTCCTCCTCGCTCTTCCCTTCGCGGATGCGCTTTCGCGCTGCATCGAGCGTAAGCCCTTTCTCGCGCACGAGGTGGTAAATGATGCGGAAGTTGTCCACATCTTTTTGCGTAAAGAGCCGGTTCCCCTTGTCGCTCCTGCGGGGACGAATGACGCTGAACGACTGCTCCCAGTAGCGAACCACCGAGGTGTTCACGTCCAACAGCTGCGCTACTTCACCAATGGTGTAGTAAATTTTTTTGATTTCGGGCTGCTTGTATGGCATAATTTTTTTATTGAAAATGAATGACGTTTTTTACTGCTTACTGCAAGGGCTTGGTGCGACGGCAGGCCGCATCAGTCCATCGATTGTCCTTTGTTTTTTGCGATGCTAATCATCTGCTCGTAGTCTTCGGGCGTGAGCTCTTGGAAGAAGTAGTGGAGCGGATTTACGGCGCGTCCATTTTTTAGCACCTCGTAGTGGAGGTGCGTTACCAGCGAGCGTCCGCTGTTGCCCACCAAGCCGATGACCTGCCCTCGCTTGACGCGCGCGCCTTTCGTGACGTTGGCCTTGAAGAGGTACGCGTACACGGTTTTGTAGCCGTTGCCGTGGTTGAGCGTTATGGTGAGTCCGGTGCTGCGCGGGTGGTTGTCCACGCTCTCCACCACGGCGTTTCCGGTGGCAAAAACGTTGTCGCCCTGCGGCGCGGTGAAGTCCATGCCGTGGTGCATTTTGAGCACCTTGTAGAAGGGGTGCATGCGCATTCCGAAGGTGGCTGCGGTGCGCCGCAAGTCGCTATTGCGCACGGGTTGAATGGTGGGCAAGTTTTGCACGTTGGTAGCATTTTCGGCTGCCGCAATAATTTTTTGGAGCAAAAAAGTTTGCTTGTCCACCAAAATTTTTAGGCGGTCGATGCCTGCTTTGGTTTGCATCGTGAGCTCGGTATTGTTGCCGTGCTCAATGCTCGACGAGCTGATGGAACCGTTGCCCTCCAAGGCATCCGGCGGGTCGGCTTCGAACAGCAGGCGGTAGATGTTGGCGTCGCGCTGCCGCAGCTCGCCCAGCTCACGTTGCAGTAGGCGGTGCTGCACGGTCAGCTGCTCGTGGTTGTCGTCGAGCGTGCGGTTGAGGTCGGCCAGCTGCTTCTCCTGCGGAGTGCTGAAAAATTGCGAAAAAAGTGCGTAGTATCCGGCAAGAAATAGGGCAGCAACAAACAGCCACAGCAGCAGATTTCGGGCGATGTTGAGCACCGAATTTCTGACTTCAACGAAGTCTAAAGTGTCGTGGTTGAATTTGAATTTTTTTGCCATCGCGCTAATTTTTTTCGCTAATTTTTCGCTAAATTTTTTTTGCCATTTGCCTCGCAAAGCCGCGTCAATACTCCATTATAGCGTTGCCCGAATTTTCCATCAGGGCGTCGATAATTTTGTCGTACTCTTTGCCCACGTCCTCGTTGAAGAAGTTGATGGGGTCAACGGCGTTGTTTTTAAGCAGCACTTCGTAGTGCAGATGCGGGCCTTTCGAGTGTCCGGAGTTGCCCGACAGACCTACCACCTGCCCTCGCTGCACCTTGTCGCCCACGCGCACTTTGATTTCCGAGAGGTGGGCGTAGCGGCTATGGTAGCCGAATCCGTGGTTGACGAGCACCATGTCGCCAAATCCGCCGAGGTTGAATCCTGCAGCCTCCACCTTGCCGTTGCCGGTGGCGTAGATGGGCGTGCCTACGGGACAGCCAAAATCAAGCCCCTTGTGGAACCTGAGCGTGTGTAAAAACGGGTCGTTGCGCCAGCCATAGCTGCTGGTTTTGAAGTTTACCTTGTTGTCCGAAATGTTGACCGGCGAGATGTAGGGAATGCAGAGCATCATCTGCTCTTTTTCCTGCGCATACTCTGCAATTTCGTCGAACGATATGGACTGAATGTAGGCCTTTTTGGTGGTCTTATCCATCAGCATCATCGCCTCGGCAAGCAGCACGGTGCCTTGGTTTGCGAGCAGCTGCTCGTAGCTCCCCGACATGCCCATGCCCGACTCTCGCACGGCAAGTGGAACGGGGTCGGCGCCAAAAATGGCGCGGTACACTTTGTCGTCGCGCTGCGCGAGATTGTTGAGCGCGTCGTTGGTTTGGTTCAGGTCGTACAGCAGCAAGTCGAGCTTGAAAAGCATATCATCGTTGGCCTTGCGCAGAAGCACGGTGCGCGGCGTTCCGAAGAAGTAGGAAAACACGTAGGTAGCGGCGGTGGATAGGGCTATACCCACCGCCAGCACCAGCAAAAAGCGACCCACATACACCTTGAGGGGAATATGCAGCGCCTCGTACGAGAGCGTGTCTGGATTATAGACAAACTGCTTGGCCAAAATCCGGTTGGCTACGCCAGCTTCATGCCGTCGAACACGCTCATCACGTCCTTCACGGCCTTGGCCGAGTTGTCAAAATCCTTGCGCTCGGCCTCGTTGAGCTCAATCTCGATAATTTTTTCAGCGCCGTTGATGCCCAACTTTACAGGCACGCCGAGGAAGATGTCGTTCACGCCATACTCGCCGCTAAGCTTGACGCAGCAAGGGAATATGCGCTTCTGGTCGCGCACAATGGCCTCCACCATTTGCGCCGCAGCTGAGCCGGGGGCGTACCATGCCGAGGTGCCCATCAGCTTCACCAGCTCGCCGCCGCCATTTTTGGTGCGCTCGATGATGGCATCCAGCTTGTCCTTGGGCACGAGCTGCGTAACGGGGATGCCCGAAACCGTGGTGTAGCGGGGCAGCGGCACCATCGTATCGCCGTGGCCGCCCAGCAGCAAGGCTTGGATGTCCTTGGGGCTGCAGCCAATTTCGTCGGCGAGGAAGGCGCGGTAGCGCGCCGTGTCGAGCACGCCAGCCATACCCAGCACGCGGTTGGCGGGCAGCTTGGAGGCGAGAAATGCGCAGTAGGTCATCACGTCGAGCGGGTTGCTCACCACAATGATGACGGCGTTTGGCGAGTACTTCACCACCTGTTCGGTAACGGACTTCACGATGCCGGCGTTGACCGAAATCAGGTCGTCGCGGCTCATCCCCGGCTTGCGGGGCAGGCCAGAGGTGATGACCACCACGTCCGAGCCGGCGGTGCGGCTGTAGTCGTTGGTGGCACCCACAAGACGGCTGTCGTAGTAGTTGATGGGCGCGGTTTGCCACAGGTCGAGCGCCTTACCTTCGGCCACGCCTTCCTTGATGTCGAGCAGCACAACCTCGTTGGCCAGCTCGCGTTCTGCGCATAGCTGAGCACAGGTGGCGCCTACGTTTCCAGCGCCTACAACGGTAACTTTTGTTGGTTTCATTACAGCAATTGTTTAGAAATTTTTGTTATCACAAAGTGTGTAGAAAATTGCGCAAAGGTACATTTTTTTGGATAATAATTTTGCGAATACAGAAAAAAATACTACTTTTGCAGCTCTTTTTTGGGGAGAGGTGGCAGAGTGGTCGATTGCGGCAGTCTTGAAAACTGTTGAACTGCAAGGTTCCGGGGGTTCGAATCCCTCCCTCTCCGCAACGCTACCGCGCCTCGCAAACAAAGAGTGCGCAACGACTTGGAGAGATGCCAGAGTGGTCGATCGGGACGGTCTCGAAAACCGTTGTACCCTTACGGGTACCCAGGGTTCGAATCCCTGTCTCTCCGC
>JAITOI010000026.1 GCA_031289995.1 Prevotellaceae bacterium
CGAGGCTTGCGCCTCCGCCGATGCGCCGAAAACGAGCAGCGCAAAAAGGGCTATCAGCTTTGCTGTACGCATAATTTTTTTTAGTTTTTCCACCAAGTTTTGGACACGTAGCTGCCGCATTCGCGCAGCGAAATTTGTTCGCCAATCATGGGCGTGATGAGGTTGAAGTCGGTGCCGCTATGCAAGGCTGTCACACGGTTTAGCGGCTCGTCCCAGCGGTGTATGCTGAGGGCAAATTTGGAGTTGTGCACGGGCATTACCACGCGCGCTTGCAGGTCGCGTCCGGCCTGCAGCGTTTCGTCGGGCATCATGTGAATGTCGGGCCAGCTGAGGTTGTACTGCCCGTTTTCGATCATCGCCAGGTCAATGGGGCCGTAGGTTTGGCCAATATCGGCAAAGTACGGAGCGTAGCCGCTATCGCCACCGATAAAGATTTTCAGCCCCGCGATTTGGAGCAAGAACGAGGCCCAGAGCGAGGGGTTGCGCACGAAGCTTCGGCCCGAAAAATGGTGAGCAGGCAGGCACACCAGCACGACGTCGCTATCGGGCTGCACCACGTCGTGCCAGTCCAGCTCTACGATGCGCGAGGGGTCGAACTCCCAGCGCTCGAAGTGCTCGCCCACACCAAGCGGGCACAAAACCTTGCGCACCTTTGGCCGCAGCGCCTTCACGGTGGGGTAGTCGAGGTGGTCCCAGTGGTCGTGCGTGATGATGAGGTAGTCGATGGGCGGCATGTCGGCTGCGCTGCAAATGCGCGTGCCCTCGAAGGCCTTGTTGACAAACGACACCGGCGCTCCGGACTTGCTGAACACGGGGTCGACCAGCACGCGCCGTCCGCCCAGCTGCAGAAAGTACGACGAGTGGCCAAACCACACCAGCACGTCCTCGTTGGGGTCGAGGCTTAGCAGGTCGAAGGGCTTGGTGGGTATGGGCTCTGCGGGGCGGATGCTGTCGGGTCGCTCGAACAGCCAGCGCCACATCATGGCGAGCTTGCTGCGCGGCTTTTGCTCGCGCGACGCGGTGCTGGTGGTGTCGGGTAGCGGTGCGGCCAATTGCGGCGCAACGGGCAGGTTTTGGAAACGGCCATTGCGGTAGTTGGGCGAGCGCATAACGCGCTCCTTACGCTCGCCCTGCGGCAAGCGCCCAAACCTAACAGGAGAGCAGGATAGCGCGATGAGGGCAAGGATGGTGAGCGTTAGCATAAGCAGGCAAATAAAATGCTTCATACGTTGATGTCGGTTGATTTTTTCGGAGGGCAAAGGTGCGATTTTTTTTAGATATGCGACAATGCGATATGCGATGTGCGATATGCGACAATACCAGCACTCCCAGCAATGAATCTTAAATCTTAAATCTTAAACCTCAAATCTCTCCTCCAAGCAAAGTACCCATACACCGCCGCCGCCGCGTAGAACAAGCCCAGCAGCATGGAGGGGTAGCGCTCGGTGTTGAAGAAGGCAACGGCCATCAGCGAGTCGGCCACAATCCACACCAACCAATGCTCAAGCAGCTTTCGCGCCAGCATCCACGTAGCCACAATGCTTAGCGCGGTACCCACAGCCTCGAGCATGGGCATGGATATGGGTATGGGCAATTTGGTGAATATCGACAGTACGTAGCCCAAGAAGCTGATGAGGACTGCCAGCAGGTAGTCCGACGATTTAACGCCACTATCCCCGATAGTAACTGGAAAGGGGATGTTCGACAGCAAGTAGCTAAATATGATCGAAAGCCCCACCACCAAAGGCACCAGCGCTGCCGCGTGCCGCCAGGTAACGTGCGACACCGGCAGCTCTTTCTGCTCCGCCGCGCGGCTAAATTTCCACTGCCAAAGGCCGTACACGCTCACCGCCACGTAGTAAACGTAGAGGCACATGTAGGCGTACAGCCTGCTCTGAAACGTAACAAACACGTACATCAGCGAGCTCGCAATGCCTATCCACCACATCAGATTTCGCTGCTTCAGCTCGAGCCATGTGTACAGCACAGCCAGCGCCACGCCTATGATTTCAATAATTTGGTCCATTCTTTTTTCGATTTGCGATTATGCGATTTGCGACGTGCGACAATGCGGAGCGCGACGTGCGACAATGCGACTTGCGACGTGCGACAATGCGACTTGCGACTTGCGACAATGCGACTTGCGACAATGCGACTTGCGACAATGCGATTTGCGACAATGCGACGTGCGACATACAATCTTCAACCGTACGCTGGCATTGTCGCACATCGCACATCGCATAGTCGCACGTCGCGCTCCGCGCTCCGCATTGTCGCATATCGCACATCGCACATCGCACGTCGGATTTCAAAACTTCAACCCCACCCGCAGCATCCAATTACGTCCAGCCTGCGCAAAGTAGCGGAGGTCATTGCTGCGCTCGCCGCCCACGTAGCACGTGTACCACACCGAGCCGTTGGTTTCGTACTGCTCGTTGAGCACGTTGTTGAGCTGGGCGCCGAGCGAAATTTCTACCCCGCGCAGCGTGAAGCTGTAGCCCGCCTGCAGGTTGTTCACGAGGTAGGGCGCAATGCTCCGCTCGCGGCTCGATGTGTTGTCGAGAAACTGCCGCCCCACGTAGGCGGTGTGCAAGCCCAGCGTGGCTTTGCGGTAGCGTAGCTCGAAGAGGCTGTTGCCCATCACGCGCGGCGAAAATGCGATGTCGGTTTCGCCAAGCTCGTTGTCCTGCGTGCCTGTCCAATCCCAATTTGCGTCGTACACGTCCACGTCGCGCTCCGCAAAATTACGAATTTTATTCTGGCTGAGCGTCAGGTTGCCGTCCCAGCGCAGCCAATGCGCAATGCTCACGCCCGCCTGCAGCTCAACGCCCGCGCGGTAGCTGTCGGCGATGTTGGTGGTGAGCATCTCGCCAATTTCGCTAATCTTGCCGGTGAGGATGAGCTGGTTTTTGTAGTCCATGTAGTAGAGGTTGAGACCTGCCGAAAAGCGGCCATCGCTGCTGTAGGAGTAGCCCAGCTCGTAGTCGTAGAGCGTTTCGTAGGTGGGCTGCTCGTTGGGGCCGGCCTCGGTAAAGTTGTCGCGATTTGGCTCGCGATGCCCCACCGCAAACGAGGCAAAAGTTTCGTGCCCGTTGCTCGCGAACAGCGCACCAGCCTTGGGGTTGAAGAAGGGGTAGCTGCGCTTCACGTCGAGCGGATTTTGCTTGTCGTCGCGCCCGTCGATGCGGTAGTCGATGTATCGCCCCTGCAAGTCGGCGTACACGTTCAGCCCTTGCAGCAGCTCCAGGTTGGCCTTGGCAAACAAGTTGTAGTCTTGCTTTGCGCCGTACCCGTCGTAGAACACATCGCTCGACGGAAGGCTGTTCATCGGGTAATCTTTTATCCACAACGCGTAGCCAAAATGCCGCCCACGGTAGCTGCTGGCGGCGCCGCCAACCGTGGCGTTGATGCGCCCGCGCTCGTAGCGGAGCGAAAACGTGGCGCCGTAAAAATCGTTGTTGAGCCACTTTTGCCGCACCACGTCCGACACCGTCATCGTGTCGCCATTGCTGATGAATGCTGGGATGAGGTAGCGGCTCAGCTTGGCATCCTCCTTGTAGTCCTCGTAGTATCCCTTGCCTCCGGTGTAGTGCAGCGCGAGGTTGAGCTTGAGCTCCGCGCTCAGCACCTGCGCCCACATCAGCTGGTAGTGCTGCTGCGCGTACGAGTCAACTTGGTTGTCGTAGTAGAGCTTGGTGATGCCGTCGTCGGCGGTGTACTCGCCGCAGGGGTTGTTGGTTCGTTGCGTGCCCAGCAGCTCGGTGGGCACGCCATTCCAGGCCTGATGCGTGAGCTCGCGACCTGCAAAAGTAACGAGCTTCAGCATCGTTTTTTCGCCGTAGTAGCCAGCCGCAAGGTAGTACGATTGCAGGCTTGCGGCCGAGCGGTCAACGTAGCCATCGCTGCGCAAGTCGGACAATCGTATGTCCATTGCCCAGCGGTTGTGCACCAATCCGGTGCCCGCCTTCACCGTGTTTTTGAGCGTCGCAAACGAGCCTACCGAGCCGCTGTACTCGGCGTACGGCTTGGGGTTGAGCAGCTCGGTCTGCATGTTGAGCGAAGCTCCAAACGCCGCCGCTCCGTTGGTCGATGCGCCCACGCCGCGCTGCAGCTGGATGTTCTGCAGCGACGAGGCGAGGTCGGGCATGTTGACCCAAAACACGCCGTGCGATTCGGCATCGTTGATGGGGATGCCGTTCACCGTAATGTTGATGCGGTTGGCGTCCGTTCCGCGCACGCGGATACCCGTGTAGCCAATGCCTGCGCCCGCATCGGAGGTGTACACCACCGAGGGCATCAGCGACGCGAGGTAGGGCACATCTTGCCCAAAATTTCGCTGCGCGATGCGCTGCTTGTCCATCGCGGAGTAGGCCATGGGCGTTTTGGCGTCGGCGCGCGTAGCGGCCACCACCACATCTTCGAGCTGCTGTTCGCGGCTAAGCCGTCCTGCGGCGGGCGCAGTGTCGGCGGGCGCTTGTTGGCCGTAGGCTGCTACGGCAAGGGCAAGGCTAACCCCCAGAAAAGAAAATTCCCTTTTCATTTTACTTTGTTTTTTAGTAAATAAAAAGGGGGCAAAAATGAGAAAACTCTTTCCCTACGGCAGCATTACCTGCATCAGGTGATAAGGGTATAATCTCAGCGCTCTACTCGCGTAGAGGCACCCCCGAAAAAACTGGGTGCAAAGGTAGGGAGGATTTTTGGGATATGCAAATTTGGGGGGCTCCGCTCGCCGTCATTGCAAACCTGAAGGGTGAAGCAAATCAGAACTTGTTGCTGTTACTTCGCTCCGCTACCAATGACGACAAGCAAATGAGGCAATCTTCAAATTTTCAAATTCACAGCTCCCAACCCCAGCTCCCGCGCCTTCTCCCGCATAAAATCGTAGGCCTCCTCGTAGCTGTTGTGGATAACCCCGTCGAGGATGGCGTCCTTGATGGCATCCTTGATGACACCCACAGTGCGGCTGGGCGGCAGGTTGTAGGTCTGCATAATCAGCTCGCCCGAAATGGGTGGCTGGAAGTTGCGGATGCGGTCTTTCTCCTCGATGTCGCGCAGCTTCTGTCGCACCAGCGCAAAGTTCTGCAGGAAGCGCTTCACCTTCTCCTCGTTCTTGGACGTAATGTCGGCCTCGCAGAGCAGCATCAAATCGTCGATGTCGTTGCCCGCGTCGAAGAGCAGGCGGCGCACGGCAGAGTCAGTAACCACGTCCTCCGCGAGCGCGATGGGGCGCAGGTGCAGCTCGACGAGCTTCTGCACGTACTTCATCCTGTCGTTGAGCGGCAGCTTGAGGTCTTGGAAGATGCGGGGCACCATTTTAGCGCCGAAAAATTCGTGTCCGTGAAAGGTCCAGCCGTGCCCTTCCTCGTACTTTTTTGTTCGCGGTTTGGCCACGTCGTGCAGCAGCGCAGCCCAGCGCAGCCAAAGGTCGGGCGAGGCTTCGGCCACGTTGTCGAGCACCTGCAGCGTGTGCAAAAAGTTGTCCTTGTGCCCAAAATTGCCCACGCTATCCACGCCCTTTAGCGCGGCGATGCAGGGCATAATGATGGGCAGCAGTTCCAGCTCGTCGAGCAGCAGGAAACCTGTGCTGGGCTTGGCGGCGCAGATGATTTTGTTGAGCTCCGTGGTGATGCGCTCGGCGGAGACCACGCTGCCCTCCATCCGCTCGCGGTTGCGGCGAATGGCGTCCTTGGATTCGGGCACGATTTGGAAGTCGAGTTGGGTGGCAAATCGCACGGCACGCATCATCCGCAGCGGGTCGTCGGAGTAGGTGATGTCGGGGTCGAGGGGCGTGCGCAGGCGGCGGTCTTGCAGGTCTTGCACGCCGTTGAAGGGGTCAACCAGCGTGCCGTAGTCGGCGGCGTTGAGGCTAAGCGCAAGGGCGTTGATGGTGAAGTCGCGGCGCTGCAAATCTTCCTCCAGCGAGGCGTCCTCCACGATGGGCTTGCGCGAATTGCTGCGGTACGATTCGCGGCGCGCGCCAACAAACTCCAGCTCCACCTTGCCGTTGTTCAGCATGGCGGTGCCAAAATTTTTGAACACGCTCACGTTGGTGTGCAGCTCCTGCCCCAGCGCTCGGGCGAGGTCAATGCCGCTGCCCTCCACCACCACATCGATGTCCTTCGACGGGCGGCGCAGAAAGTAGTCGCGCACAAAACCGCCCACCACGTAGGCGCGAACGCCCTGCTGCTGGGCAATGCGCGAGAGGCTTTTAAAGGTTGGATTTTCGAGAGGATGATTCATTTTGAGATTTGAAGATTTGAAGATTTTATCCACGAATTACACGAATTAACACGAAGCGATGAAGAGCTGAATATTGGCCCACATAGGCCACCAGCAATGAATTTTCAAATTTTCAAATTTTCAAATTCTCCCTCCCGCACCTCCATTACTTTGTGCTCGCCGCTGGCTTTGCTGAGCAGCGGAGTGAGGCGGACTTTGTTGCTGTCGGTCAAAAAAATTTGTCCGAAGCTGCCCTGCGATACCACCTCGATGAGGCTTGCGATGCGCTGCATGTCGAGCTTGTCGAAGATGTCGTCGAGCAGCAGCATGGGCGCGGTTCCCAGCCTTTGCTGCAGCAGCTCGGCCTGCGCCAGCTTGAGGGCGAGCAGCATGGTTTTTTGCTGTCCCTGCGAGCCGATTTTTTTGATGGGATGAGCGCCGAGCTGCATCACGAGGTCGTCGCGATGCACGCCGCACGAGGTGAACTGCAGAAAGCTGTCGCGCGAAAAATTTTGCTTCAGCTGCGCGGCCAGCTCGCCCTCCTGCAAGTCCGACCGGTACTGCAATTGCACGCGCTCCTTGCCCTGCGAGATGGCTTGGTAGTAGGTTTGAAACAGCGGCAGGATGCTGTCCACCACCTGCGCCCGCTGCTCAAAAACGATGGCGGCATGTTGCGCCAGCTGCGCATCGATGACCTCGAGCAAGTCGTAGCTGAGCGAGCGCAGGTCTTTGAACATTTTGTTGCGCTGCATCAGCAGGCGGTCGTAGCGCGTAACGGCGTCGAGGTAGCGGCTGTCGAGCTGGGCGATGACGCTGTTGAGGTAGCGCCGGCGCGGCTCGCCACCCTCGATGATGAGGGCGCTGTCGGCGGGCGACACCATCACCAGCGGCAGCAGCCCGATGTGGTCGGCAAGGCGCGCGTAGGTCTTGCCGTTGCGCTTGAATGTTTTGCCATCGGTGCGGGTGCAGCCGCAGGCAATCAGCTCGTCGCTGTCGCCCATGCGGTACGTGCCCTTGACGAGGAAAAAATTTTCGCCGTGGCAGATGCACTGCTTGTCGGTGAGGCCAAGGCTGCTCTTGCACATCGAGAGGAGGTAGAGCGCGTCGAGCAGGTTGGTTTTGCCCTCGCCGTTGTTGCCCACCAGACAAGTCAGCTTGTCCGCAGGCTCAAGCTCCAGCTGGCGGATGTTCTTAAAGTTGGTGACGGAAAGGTGGTGGAGGTGCACGTTGAAAATTTGAAAATTTGAAAATTTAAGATTTGAAATTCAGCGCTACGTCGGTCAGCGCAATCGCCCGCCGTTCCTCGCTTTCCGGCGTGATGTGCACGCGCAGGCAATCGTCGGGCAAGATGTTTTCCACCAGCTCGGGCCACTCGATGAGGCAGAGCGAGCCGCTGTAGAAGTACTCGTCGCAGCCTATGTCGTAGGCCTCTTCCAGCGTTTTGATGCGGTAAAAATCGAAGTGGAAAATCTTGTCGTAGTCGGCGGTGTGGTACTCGTTAACCAGCGCAAACGTTGGGCTGGCGACGTTGTCGGTTACGCGCATCAGGTTGCACAGCTCGCGGATGAGCGTGGTTTTGCCAGCGCCCATTGCGCCGTAAAAGGCCACCGCCTTGTGCTCGCCAATCCGCTGCAGCAGCCACGTTGCGGCGCTTGGCAATTCGCTCAACGAGTAGGAAAGTTGGGAAGTTGAGGAGCTGAAATGTTGGTATGGTAGGCTGCGATTCATCCTTCATTTTTCATTTTTCACCCTTGGTTTTTCTTGAAGTACTGCATGTAGGCCTTGCACGCAAACCGGTAGCCGCCGGGCGTTGGGTAGCGTCCGGTGAAGTACCAGTCGCCGGTGTGGTTGGGGCAAGCTTTGTGCAGGCCGTCGATGGACTGGTAAACAATTTCGACCTGCGCACGGACGCTTTGCAAGGTGAGCATTCGCGCGATTTTGCGCGCTATTTCGTCGTCCGAAAACGGCGTGTAAATGTCCTGCACCGGATTGCAGAGCGTGCTTCCCGCAGGCATTCGCAGCTGCTCCTTGCACCGCTCGTTCACCTCGCTCAGCACGTGCCACTGGCCTCGTTCGCGCAGCAATTCCACAGCCGCTCTGAACGCGATGAACTCGTCCATTTGCGACATGGCGATACCGTAGCAGTCGGGGTAGCGCACCTGCGGCGACGACGACACCACCACGATTTTTCGCGGCTCCAGGCGGTCGAGAATTTTGATGATGCTTTGCCGTAGCGTTGTGCCTCGCACGATGCTGTCGTCAATCACCACAAGGTTGTCCACGCCAGCGCGAATGGTGCCGTAGGTAACATCGTACACGTGCGCCGCCATGTCGTTGCGGCTGCTGTCCTGCTCAATAAAGGTGCGCAGCTTGATGTCCTTTATGGCCACCTTTTCGGCGCGCACGCGCTGCGAAAGAATGTTGTCGAGCTCGCCTGTGGTGAGCGACTTTCCGCCCTCGTGGATGAGGCGAATTTTTTGGTTGTTGAGGTGCCGGTTCAGGCCGTCGAGCAGGCCGTAGAAGGCGACCTCGGCGGTGTTGGGGATGAACGAAAAAACGGTGTGCTCGATGTCGCCGTTCACCGTGTCCAGCACGTTATCGGTGAGCAGCTCGCCCAGCTTTTTTCGCTCGAGGTAGATGTCGCTGTCGCTGCCGCGCGAAAAGTAGATGCGCTCAAACGAGCACGAGCGCTGCTCCACCGGCGGCACCACCTGCTCGATTTTGCAAAGCCCGCTACGCTTGAGCACCATTGCCTGCCCGGGCTGCAGCTCTTCGACCTGCTCCTTGGCCACGTTCATCACCGTTTGGATGACGGGGCGCTCGGATGCGACCACCACAATTTCGTCGTCCGCGTAGTAGAAGCAGGAGCGAATGCCCGCGGGGTCGCGCACCACAAAGGCGTCGCCGTTACCCACCATTCCGCACACCACGTAGCCACCATCCCACTGATGGCAGGTGCGCTGCAGGATGTTCAGGATGTCGATTTTTTGCTCAATCGTTCGGTGCAAATCCAAGCCCTGCAAGCCCTCCTGTTTGCAGCTATCGTACTGCCACTGCACCTCGCGGTCGAGGTGGTGCCCCAGCGATTCGAGCAGCACAAACGTGTCGCTGTAGTAGCGCGGATGCTGGCCGGAGGACACGAGGTGGGCAAACAATTCGTCCACGTTGGTGAGGTTGAAGTTGCAGGCCATCATTAGGTTTCGCGATGGCCAGTTGTTGCGCCGCAAGAACGGATGAGCGTACGAAATGCCCGAATTTCCGGTGGTGCTGTAGCGCAGATGTCCCAGCAGCAGCGAGGCTCCGCCCCATGTGTCGGGCTGCTCGGCGGTGCGCTGCTGCTTGGCAATGCGGTAAAAAATTTCTTTGATTGCGTTGGCGCCCAGCACCCGTTCACGTACGATGTACTCCTCTCCCGGCGGCGCACTCAGGTTGATGGCGCCCACGCCTGCAGCCTCTTGCCCACGGTTGTGCTGCTTTTCCATCAGCAGGTAGAGCTTGTTGAGGCCGTACTGCTCCGTGCCATACTTCTCCCTGTAAAACTCTACAGGCTTCAGCAGCCTTATCATCGCAATGCCACATTCGTGCTTGACTTGCTCGCTCATTGTTGATATTTTTTTTGCGCGGCAAAGGTACAAAAATTAGTTGGTAACGCCGGAAACGCAGTCACAGCCTACGCTGCACGCATCGCCTCACCACAAAAAATTGCCAAACGGATAGCGCCCACCATGCACCTCGGCAACCATTTTGTAGACGTCGGTGCGGAGCTTCGCGATGTTGGTTTTGCGCGTGGCGGAGATGAAAATGCAGGGCGCATTTTTCTTGGCTATCCAGCTGTGCATGTACTCGTCGAGCGGAATGTTTTCGCTGGTGCGCGGTGTGAGGTCGTCGGCCTCTTTTTCGATGAAGGTGTAGGCATCAATTTTGTTGAACACGAGGTAGGTGGGCTTGTCGCCCGCGCCAATGTCAGCAAGGGTTTGCTGCACCACGCTCATTTGCTCCTCAAAGTTGGGGTGCGAAATATCCACCACGTGCATCAAGACGTCAGCTTCGCGCACCTCGTCGAGCGTGGACTTGAACGACTCCACCAGCTGCGTGGGCAGCTTTCGGATGAAGCCCACCGTGTCGGTGAGCAGGAATGGTAGGTTGTCGAACACCACCTTGCGCACGGTGGTATCGAGCGTGGCGAAGAGCTTGTTTTCGGCAAACACCTCGCTTTTGCTCAGCAGGTTCATGATGGTGCTTTTGCCCACGTTGGTGTAGCCCACCAGCGCCACGCGCACCATGCCGCCACGGTTGCCGCGCTGCACGGCCATCTGCCGGTCAATTTTTTTGAGCTGCTCTTTGAGTAGCGAAATGCGGTGGAGGATGAGGCGGCGGTCGCTCTCAATCTGGCGTTCGCCCGAGCCGCCGCGCGTGCCGGTGCCGCCGCGCTGCCGCTCGAGGTGCGTCCACAGCCGCGTGAGGCGGGGCAGCATGTACTGGTGCCGCGCCAGCTCCACCTGCGTTTTGGCGTAGGCGGTACGCGCTCGCATGGCAAAAATTTCGAGGATGAGGCTTGTGCGGTCGAGGATAATCACGCCCAGCAGCTTTTCGAGGTTGCGCGTTTGCGCGGGCGAAAGCTCGTCGTCAAACACCACCAGCTTCAGCTCGTGCTCCTCAACGTAGCTCTACACCTCCTCAATTTTTCCCGAGCCAATAAAGGTTTTCGGGTTAGCGTAGGGCAGCTTTTGGGTGAAGCGTTTGAGCGCGATGATGCCCGCGGTTTCGGCCAAAAACGCGAGCTCGTCGAGGTACTCGCGTGCCTGCTGCTCGCTTTGCTTATCGGTGATGATGCCCACCAGCACGGTCTCTTCGGCCACCACCTCGGTGGATATAGATTTTTTTTCAATCATAATTTTTTCGGTAAAAAAACTTTTGTCGGCGACGCTCGATGCAAAATTTTAAGCACCCCGACGAACTTAATCTAACTAACTAAAAATAAATATATAACGCATAGCTACGCGGTAAAATTATTCGGCAAAGGTATGAAATTTATGCAAAAAAAATTGCATAAAATTTGTTTTTGTGCGCAAGAAGTTCTACCTTTGCGCCCTCAAAATATTTCAGCCTACGAGAACAGAACGGTGAGGTGGGTGAGTGGCTGAAACCAGCAGTTTGCTAAACTGCCGTACTGGGCAACTGGTACCGGGGGTTCGAATCCCCCCCTCACCGCAGACCCCCTCCGCAAGCCAATCCCCACAAGGCTTGCGGAGATTTTGGGAAAAATCGGCACAGCTTCGGAACAGCATTTTTGCAACGCAATTAAGGGGTGCCCACAAGT
>JAITOI010000064.1 GCA_031289995.1 Prevotellaceae bacterium
TAAAATGAAATTTATTTTAGTAGCTAAGCGGCGCTTGGGCATAGAGAAATCGGCTTTTAGGGGTGTTTTAAATCATTATAATTAAAATCTACAGCAATGACATTAGTTCAAATGAAAGAAGCAATGAGCGACGTGCTTTTCCCTTGCACGCTTGAGGAGCTGAACGACCAGCTTGGAAAACAGGGTATATCTGAAGATATAATTTCAGATATACTAAGCCGCGTTGAGGGGCAAGAAGAAGTTGAGGAGGACGATTTTTTCGAGCTCGGCGAGCCGTACCTTGACGGCGAAGATTTGTATGAGAATTAGTCCTGTTCAAACTGGGTTTTACCCAATGTCGTTAAGTTAAGGGGCAGACGCGGCGCAATTTTTCTAAGGATACCTTAGTTCAGCTGCGCTCACTAACCTTAGTCGCCACGTATGCACGTTAGCGGTCTTTGCGCACGGAACACAGCCCTCATTCGGGGCACAAGCAACACCCGTGCGCACGGCAGGACGATTGGAATAGCATCTCAAAAAAAGTTTTAGCCTGCGCCTACCTCATCGCATCCTATAAGCATCATTGTCCCCATTGTCCCTATTGTCCCATTAACAAAGAGGCCAGACTCCCGTCCGGCCTCTTCAAATCTTCAAATAACCTAATACTCCATCACCTGCCCCTGCTGCCTCTTCTTAGAAGACGCTATCCTCTGCATATCCTCCGCAGAGCCAACAATCAGCCGGTTAAAGTCGCGAAGCCCGGTGCCCGCAGGTATCATGTGGCCGCAGATAACGTTCTCCTTCAACCCCTCCAGCGTATCAACCTTGCCCTTGATGGCGGCCTCGTTGAGCACCTTAGTAGTTTCCTGGAACGAGGCGGCGGACATAAAGCTACGTATTTGCAGCGCGGCGCGGGTGATACCCTGCAGCACCTGCGAGGACGTCGCCGGTCGCGCATCGCGAACCTTAATCGACCTGTGCCGCTTGCGCCTAAGCATCGAATTTTCGTCGCGCAGGCGGCGGGCCGACACAATGTCATACTTGCTAAACTCCGTCGATTCGCCCGCATCCTCCACCACCTTCTTGTCAAAAATCTCGTCGTTAACCCGCATAAACTCCCACTTATCCACCATCTCGCGCTCGAGGAAGCGGGTATCGCCCGGGTCAACAATCTCAACCTTGCGCATCATCTGGCGAACAATCACCTCGAAGTGCTTATCGTTGATTTTCACGCCCTGCAAGCGGTACACCTCCTGCACCTCGTTGACGATGTACTCCTGCACCTTGGTGGGGCCGAGCACCTTAAGAATGTCGTCGGGGGTAATGGAGCCTTCGGACAGCGGCATGCCGGCGCGTACAAAGTCGTTTTCCTGCACCAGCAGCTGCTTAGAGCGGTGCACGGCGTACAGCCGGCTTTCGCCCGTCTTGGACGTTACGGAGAGCATAATGTTATTACGCTTCAGCTCGCCGATATGCACCTCACCGTCAATTTCCGACACCACAGCGGGGTTGCTCGGGTTACGCGCCTCAAAAAGCTCCGTTACGCGGGGCAAACCGCCGGTGATATCGCCAGCCTTGCCAGCCGCACGCGGGATTTTCACCAGCACGTCGCCCACCTTAATCGGCTGGCCATCCTCAACCGCCATGTGAGCGCCCACCGGCAGGTTATACGACTTAATCTCCTCGCCCGCCTTATCCACAATCTTTACCAGCGGAATCATGGCGGCTTTCTCGTAGGCAATCACCTTTTCGCTGAAGCCGGTTTGGTCGTCAATCTCCTCCTTGTAGGTGGTGTCCTTCTTGAAGTTAACAAACTCCACCTTGCCCGCCTGCTCCGACACGATGACGGCGTTGTACGGATCCCACTCGCAAATCCTATCGCCCTTTTTGACCACCACGCCGCTCTTGAAGAACAGCGTAGCGCCGTAGGGCACCGGATGGGTGTAGAGCTGGGCGCCGGTGTTCTTGTCGTAGATAAACATTTCGGCCATACGCCCCACAACCACCTCCACCGCCTTGTTGCCCTTGCTGTCGGGCGCCTTATCGATGGTGCGCAGCTCATCAATTTTGAGGATACCGTCGTAGCGGGCGGTAATGGTCGAGTCGCTGGTTACGTTGCCTGCCGTACCGCCCACGTGGAAGGTGCGCAGCGTCAGCTGAGTGCCGGGTTCGCCGATAGACTGCGCAGCGATAACGCCCACAGCCTCCCCCTTTTGCACCATGCGACCGGTGGCCAAATTACGCCCGTAGCACTTGGAGCACACGCCTTTTTTCGACTCGCAGGTCAGCACCGAGCGGATTTCCACCTGCTCAATGGGCGAATCCTCAATGTGTCGGGCAATTTCTTCAGTAATCTCCTCGCCCGCCTTCACAATAATTTTGTTCGTAATGGGGTGAACCACATCCTGCACCGAGGTACGGCCAAGTATACGCTCGCCGAGCGAAACCACCACCTCCTCGTTATTCTTAATGGCCGAAGCCAAAAGGCCGCGCAGCGTACCGCAGTCCTCCTCGTTAATAATCACGTCGTGCGAAACGTCCACCAGGCGGCGCGTCAGGTAGCCCGCGTCGGCAGTCTTCAGCGCCGTATCGGCCAAACCTTTACGGGCACCGTGCGTCGAAATGAAGTACTCCAGCACCGACAGCCCCTCCTTGAAGTTCGACAGAATCGGGTTCTCAATGATTTGTCCACCCTCAGCGCCCGATTTTTGGGGCTTGGCCATCAGGCCGCGCATACCCGACAGCTGGCGAATCTGCTCCTTCGAGCCGCGAGCGCCGGAGTCAAGCATCATATACACCGAGTTGAAGCCCTGCCGGTCAGCGGCCACCTGCTTCATCAGCTCCTTGGTGAGCTTGGCGTTAACCGTTGTCCACACGTCAATTACTTGGTTGTAGCGCTCGTTGTTGGTGATGAAGCCCATGCTGTAGTTGCCCTCAATCTCAGCAACTTGCTCGTAGCCGTTCTCCACAAACTTTTGCTTTTCGGCGGGGATAATCACGTCCTCAAGGTTGAACGACAAACCGCCGCGGAACGCCATTTGGTAGCCCAAATCCTTGATATCGTCGAGGAAGGCGGCGGTGGTGGCAATGTTCGTTTCCTTGATGATGCGGCCAATGATGTCGCGCAGCGATTTTTTGGTCAGCAGCTCGTTCACAAAGCCCACCTCCTTAGGTACGCACTGGTTAAAAATAATACGTCCCACGGTGGTTTCCACCATCTTATGCTTATATTCTTTGTCCGCCTTGTCCCAAATCAGCATACGCACCTTCACCAGCGAGTGCAGGTCAACAGCCTTTTCGTTGTAGGCGATGAGCACCTCTTCGGTGCCGTAAAACTTTAATCCTTCGCCCTTTGCGTTCTTGCGCTCCTTGGTGATGTAGTACAGGCCAAGCACCATATCCTGCGAGGGAACCGTGATGGGCGCTCCGTTGGCGGGGTTTAAGATGTTGTGCGAGCCAAGCATCAGCAGCTGAGCTTCGAGGATGGCAGCGTTGCCAAGCGGCAGATGCACAGCCATTTGGTCGCCGTCAAAGTCAGCGTTGAACGCAGTGCACGACAGCGGATGCAGCTGAATAGCCTTGCCCTCAATTAGGCGGGGTTGAAAGGCCTGAATACCCAGCCTATGCAGCGTTGGCGCACGGTTCAGCAGCACCGGATGCCCCTTCATCACGTTTTCGAGAATGTCGTAAATAACAGGGTCTTTGCGGTCAACTATTTTCTTTGCCGACTTCACCGTCTTTACAATGCCACGCTCTATCAGCTTCCTAATAATAAACGGCTTGTACAGCTCTGCAGCCATTTCCTTCGGAAGCCCGCACTCGTGCATTTTAAGCTCCGGGCCAACCACAATCACCGAGCGTGCCGAAAAGTCCACGCGCTTACCCAGCAAGTTCTGGCGGAAACGGCCTTGCTTTCCCTTCAGGCTATCGCTCAACGATTTGAGCGAGCGGTTCGACTCCGTTTTCACGGCATTCGACTTGCGCGAATTATCAAACAGCGAGTCAACAGCCTCCTGTAGCATACGCTTTTCGTTACGCAAAATCACGTCAGGAGCGTTGATTTCCATCAGCTTCTTGAGGCGGTTGTTGCGTATTATCACGCGGCGATACAGCTCGTTAAGGTCGGAAGTGGCAAAGCGACCGCCATCCAGCGGAACCAGCGGGCGCAAGTCCGGCGGAATTACCGGCAACATATTCATTATCATCCACTCCGGCTTGTTCACCTCTTTCGAGTCGAGGAACGACTCCACCTCCTGCAACCGCTTCAGGGCGTCAGCCTTGCGCTGCTGCGATTTTTCGGTCTCGGCGGCGTACTTCAGCTCCTTCGACAGCGTGTTCAGGTCTATCCGCTGCAGCATCTTGTAAAGCACCTCAGCACCCATACCGACAATGAACTTGTTCGGGTCGGCATCGTCCAACCTGTCATTGTCTTTGGGCAGATGCTCTGTGATTTCGAGGTAGCGCTCCTCGTCGAGCAGCTCGTTCGGCTCGCAGAACTGCGACATCGAGCCGGGCTGCACCACAATGTAGCGCTCGTAGTAGATTATCATATCCAGCTTTTTCGTGGGAACCCCCAGCAGGCAGCCAATTTTGTTTGGCAGCGAGCGGAAGTACCACACGTGAGCCACCGGCACCACCAGCTTGATGTGCCCCATGCGCTCGCGGCGAACCTTTTTCTCCGTAACTTCAACTCCGCAGCGGTCGCACGTAATGCCCTTATAGCGAATACGTTTGTACTTCCCGCAGTGGCACTCGTAGTCCTTTATAGGGCCAAAAATGCGCTCGCAAAACAGCCCATCCCGTTCCGGCTTGTACGTCCGGTAGTTGATGGTTTCGGGGCGAGTTATCTCGCCGTGCGACTGCGACAAAATCTGCTCAGGCGAAGCAAGGCTAATGCTTATCTGGTTGAAGTTGCTCTTGAGCTTGCTTATTTCTTTCTTTACCATAGTTATTCCTCTCTTTTTTCTTATGATTATGCAGTGTGTCAAATGGTTGGATTACTCCAAACCGATGTTTAGGCCAAGGCCGCGCAGCTCGTGTAGCAGCACGTTGAGCGATTCGGGTGAGCCAGGAATGGGCATCGAATCGCCCTTCACAATGGCCTCGTAGGTCTTCGAGCGGCCTACCACGTCGTCCGACTTCACGGTCAAGATTTCTTGCAAAATGTTGGCAGCGCCGAAGGCTTCGAGCGCCCACACCTCCATCTCGCCGAAACGCTGACCACCAAACTGCGCCTTACCGCCCAGAGGTTGCTGGGTGATAAGCGAGTAGGGGCCAATGGAGCGGGCATGCATCTTGTCGTCAACCATGTGGCCGAGCTTAATCATGTAAATCACGCCCACAGTGGCCGGTTGGTCAAACAGCTCGCCGGTGCCGCCGTCGCGCAGGTAGGTCTTACCGTAGCGTGGCACGCCTGCAGCATCGGTATACTTGTTGAGGTCTTCGAGCTGCGCACCGTCAAAAATCGGCGTGGCAAACTTCAGCCCCAGCTGCTTACCGGCCCAGCCCAGCACCGTTTCGTAAATCTGACCAAGGTTCATTCGCGAAGGCACGCCCAACGGGTTGAGAACGATGTCCACCGTGGTACCATCTTCGAGGAATGGCATATCCTCATCGCGCACCACGCGGGCTACAATACCCTTGTTGCCGTGACGTCCTGCCATTTTGTCGCCTACAGTAATTTTACGCTTTTTGGCAATGTAAACCTTTGCCATTTGCATAATGCCCGAAGGTAGCTCGTCGCCAATCGACAAGTTATACTTCTTGCGCTTATCCTCGGCATCAATCTCCTTATTTTTGATTACATAGTTATTAATCAGGCGACTAATGAGCTGGTTTTTATCCTTGTCGGTAGTCCAGCGGATGGCATTCACCTCGGTGTAGTTAATATCCGTCAGCAGCTGCTTGGTGAGCTTCACTCCCTTTGGAATTATCTCTGCACCAAGGTAATCCGTAACTCCTTGCGAAGTTTTTCCGTTCACCAGCGAGAACAATTTTTCCACCAGCTTCTCTTTCAGCGCTGCTTCACGCTCCGCCTTGTCGGCCTCCATCTTTTTAAGCACCTCTTTTTCCTGCGTTTTGGACTTTTTGTCATCCTTCATCACGTGAGCAAACAGGCGTTTTTCCACCACCGTGCCGTGCAGCGAGGGCGAGGCTTTAAGCGACGCATCTTTCACATCACCAGCCTTTTCACCAAATATCGCGCGGAGCAATTTTTCCTCCGGCGAAGGATCGCTTTCGCCCTTCGGCGTAATTTTGCCAATGAGAATATCGCCAGGCTTCACGGCCGCGCCAATACGGATAATGCCGTTTTCGTCGAGGTTGCGCGTGGCATCCTCGCTCACGTTGGGAATATCGCTGGTAAGCTCCTCCATGCCGCGCTTGGTTTCGCGCACCTCCATAATGTACTCCTCAATGTGGATGGATGTCAGAATATCCTCGCGCACAATGCGTTCCGATAGCACAATGGCATCCTCAAAGTTGTAACCCTTCCATGGCATAAACGCCACCTTGAGGTTACGCCCCAGCGCCAGCTCGCCGCCTTGCGTGGAGTAGCCTTCGGTCATCAGCTCGCCGCGCTTCACACGCTGACCCTTACGCACCACAGGCCGCAGGTTGATACAGGTGTTCTGGTTGGTTTTCTGATATTTAGGAAGCTTGTGTATTTTCAAATCCGACTCAAACGAGGTAAATATCTCTTCCTCAGTGTAGTCGTAGCGAACGTATATTTCGCAGGCATCCACAAACTCCACCACGCCGTCGCGCTCGGCAACAATCTGGGTACGGCTATCGCGCACAACCTCAGCCTCCAAGCCGGTGCCCACAATGGGCGCCTCGGGGCGAACCAGCGGCACGGCCTGACGCATCATGTTGGCGCCCATCAAAGCGCGGTTAGCATCGTCCTTTTCGAGGAACGGTATCAGCGAGGCCGCAATGGACGCAATCTGGTTGGGGGCAACGTCCATCATATCTATCTTACTCGGCTCAACCACAGGGAAATCCGCCTCCTGACGGCACTTCACGCGCTCGCCCACAAAGCTGCCGTCTTTGTCGAGGTTCGAATTGGCCTGAGCTATAATCATACTCTCCTCATCCTCAGCGCTCACGTACACCACCTCATTGTTTTTGAGGTTCACCTTGCCGCTGTTCACCTTGCGGTAGGGCGTTTCGATAAAGCCAAGACCGTTAATGCGGGCATAAACGCAGAGCGACGAAATCAGGCCAATGTTCGGGCCTTCAGGCGTTTCAATGGGGCACAAGCGGCCGTAGTGCGTATAGTGCACGTCGCGCACCTCAAAACCTGCACGCTCGCGGCTCAAACCGCCAGGGCCTAAGGCCGATAGGCGGCGCTTATGCGTAATTTCGGCCAGCAGGTTAGTCTGGTCCATAAACTGCGACAGCTGGTTGGTGCCAAAAAACGAGTTGATGACCGAGGCCAGCGCCTTCGCATTTATCAAATCCGTCGGCGTAAACACCTCGTTATCACGCACGTTCATACGTTCGCGAATGGTACGCGACATGCGCGCCAAGCCCACGCCAAACTGGTTGGCAAGCTGCTCACCCACAGTACGTACACGGCGGTTGCTCAGGTGGTCAATGTCGTCCACGTCAGCCTTCGAGTTGGCCAGCTGAATGAGGTGCGTAATGATGGCTATAATGTCCTCACGTGTAAGCACTTTCACGTCGGCACGGGGCAAATCCTTGCCCATATCCTTGAACACGTCAGCCAGCCTCGTGTTAATGCGGTAACGCCCCACATTACCAAGGTCATAGCGCTTTTCGGAGAAAAACATTTTCTCAATCGCATCGCGGGCAACCGTATCGTCAGGCGGTTCTGCCCCGCGCAGCTGACGGTAGATGTAGTTAATTGCCTCTTTTTCAGAGTTACACGGGTCTTTTTGCAGGGTGGCCTGAATGAACGAATGCTCGCTCGAATCCTGCCCGTCCTTTTCGAGCCAAATGGACTTCACGCCCAGCTCAATAATGGTGTTAACATGCTCTTTTTCAAGCGTTGCACCACGCTTGATGACCTCGGTATGGCGCTCCACTGTCAGCAGCTCGCCAGTGTCCTCGTCGGGGTAGTCTTCTGTCCACGATTTGAGCACGTTAGCAGCCAACTTACGGCCAACGCACTTCGTCAGATCAACCTTGTTCACCTTAATCTCGTCGCCAAGGTCAAATATCTCAAGTATATCTTTATCAGCGCCGTAGCCAATTGCGCGAAGTAACGTGGTTACCGGCAACTTTTTCTTTCTATCAATGTAGGCATACATAGCGCCGTTGGTGTCGGTAACGAACTCCACCCACGACCCCTTGAAAGGTATGATTCGCGCCGAGTAAAGCTTGTTAATGCCGTTGGCGTGCAGGCTTTGCCCAAAAAACACGCCGGGCGAGCGGTGCAGCTGCGACACCACCACGCGCTCCGCACCGTTGATGACAAACGTACCGCGAGGCGTCATGTACGGCACCGTGCCAAGGAAAACGTCCTGTATTACAGTGTCGAAATCCTCATGTTCGGGGTCGGTGCAGTATAGCTTCAGCTTCGCTTTGAGAGGCACGCTATAGGTCAACCCTCGCTCCAAACACTCATCAATGGTGTAGCGCGATGGGTCAACAAAATAGTCAACAAACTCCAGCACGTAGTTGTTGCGGGAGTCGCTTATGGGAAAATTTTCTTTAAAAACTTTAAACAACCCTTCGGACTTCCTGTTTTCAGGTGCCGTGCTGAGCTGAAAAAAATCTTGAAACGATTTTAGCTGAACATCCAGAAAATCAGGATGTACGAACTGATTTTTGACGGTCGCAAAACTAACGCGCTCGCCAGCTTTGTTTTGAGAGGACATTGACATTGATTAAATATGTGATGTTGAGTACAAAAAAACCTTAGTCTTATATGGCAGTTAAGGCTTAGAACCCTGCTTACACAGGGTCCTAAACCTAAACGCTTGGCAATCAGCGAGATTTACTTAATCTCTACGTCTGCACCAGCATCCTCGAGTTGCTTCTTCATAGCTTCGGCATCTGCCTTCGACACCTTTTCTTTGATTGGCTTCGGGGCAGCGTCCACCAAGTCTTTCGCTTCCTTGAGACCCAGCGAGGTGATTTCCTTAACCACCTTCACTACCTGCAACTTGCTGGCACCAGGGCCTTTGAGGATTACGTCAAACTCCGTTTGCTCCTCAACAGCGGCAGCAGCGGCAGCAGGAGCAGCCACAGCCACAGCAGCGGCAGCAGGCTCAATGCCATACTCTTCTTTCAAAATCTTTGCCAGCTCGCTCACCTCTTTAACGGTAAGACTTACAAGCTCTTCAGCTAATTTTTTTACGTCAGCCATTTTTTATGTTTTTTTTTAGTTTTGTTGACTAATGGTGCTTGTCCTATTTCTACGGCCGGACAAGCGTTAGGCGCTTTCGTTTTGTTACTACTGTTAGGCTGCTTGGCGCTCTTCGAGCGTTTTCATCAGGCCGGCAAGCGTGTGTGCGCCCGATTGCAGCGCCGACACCACGTTATTGACAGGCGATTGCAGCATGGCTACCACGTCGGCCACCAGCTCGTTGCGGCTCTTGATGTTCACCAGCTCGTCCAGCAGGTTGTCGCCCACGTAGAGCGACTCTTGCAGGTAAGCGGCTTTGAGCACTGGCTTGTCGCTCGTGGCGCGAAACTCCTTAATGAGCTTGGCTGGCACGTTGGCCACCTCGGTAAACATCATCGAAGTTGAGCCTTTGAGCGTGCTGAAAATGTCGGTCTCGGCAAAATTCAGCTTCTCCAGAGCCTTTTTCAGCAAGGTGTTTTTCACCACCACCAGCTTGACTTGCTTTTCGAAGCACTTCCTCCTCAGCTTCGACGTCGCCTTAGCGTTGAGCGTGGCGATATCGACGAGGTAAAAGTTGGGAGTACGCTGTAGCTGTTCAGCTAACCGTTCAATAATAACGCTTTTTTCTTCCTTTTTCATTGCTTAATTGCTACTACGATTTAACTTCCTCAACCGACTTGGGGTCAATAGCCAAGCCGGGGCTCATGGTAGATGAAATGGCGATGCCTCTGAGGTAGGTTCCCTTTGCCGAAGTGGGCTTGAGCTTGATGATTGTGCGAATCAGCTCCTGCGCATTTTCGATAATTTTTTCGGGGGGAAACGACACCTTGCCTATGGCAGCGTGTACTATCCCCGCCTTGTCCACCTTAAAGTCGATTTTACCGGCCTTCACCTCCTGCACTGCCTTGCCCACCTCCATTGTAACCGTACCGGTTTTGGGGTTAGGCATCAGGCCGCGCGGGCCGAGAATTTTACCCAGCGCTCCGATTTTGGCCATCACGCTTGGCATGGTAATAATCACATCCACATCTGTCCATCCACCTTTAATCTTTTCTACGTAGTCGTCCAATCCAATGTGGTCTGCGCCAGCAGCTTGCGCCTCGGCTTCCCTGTCGGGCGTACACATCACCAGCACACGCACGTTTTTACCCGTGCCGTGCGGCAATGCCACCACGCCGCGAACCATCTGGTTGGATTTTTTAGGGTCAACGCCTAAGCGCACGGCCAATTCAACCGAAGCGTCAAACTTCGTGAAGGACGTATCCTTCAGCAGCTTGGCGGCCTCGCTAAGCTTGTACTGTTTGCCCGGTTCAACCTTTGACAAAACGACCTTTCTGTTTTTTGTTACCATTTCCTGATAGATTTTTTTAGTTTACACATTGGCAGGAAACTCTCCTTTCACCTCAACTCCCATGCTGCGTGCCGTACCCGCCACCATCTTCATGGCCGACTTCACGGTAAAGGCGTTCAGGTCGGACATCTTGCCTTCGGCAATTTCCTTCACCTGCTCCCACGTGACGCTGGCTATTTTCTTACGGTTCGGTTCGGCTGAAGCTCTGGGACCTTTTGCTGCACCTTTGGGGCCCAGCGGCACTTTAGCTACTTCTTTGAGCGTAACAGCCACAGGCGGTTGCTTGACAATGAAGTCAAACGACTTATCTTTGTAAACTGTAATAATGACAGGAAGCACCTTTCCGGCCTTCTCCTGCGTTCTGGCATTAAACTGCTTACAAAAGTCCATGATGTTCACGCCCTTAGAGCCTAAAGCCGGCCCCACAGGTGGTGAAGGGTTGGCTGCCCCACCTTTTATCTGTAACTTAATAAAACCCGTTACTTCTTTTGCCATTTTTCTGTTCTTTTTAGTTCTGTTGTTGTCCCAACATGCTCAAAAATTGGAAGCTTGAGCTATGGGCTATTTCAAATGTGCGTAACATTCTGTTTAACAAACCTTCTCCACCTGCATGAAGCTGAGCTCCATCGGCGTATCACGGTTAAAAATCTTTACTGTAACCTTCATCGTTTTCTTCTCCTCGTTGAGCTCCTCCACCACACCGTTCCAGCCGTTGAACGCGCCATCGACCACCTTCACCGCGTCGCCCACGCTAAACAGCGTCGCCACCACCTGCTCCTCCTGCTCCTGTATTTTGTCCACGCTACCCAGCAAACGGTTCGCCTCGGCGGGGAGCATTGGCGTGATTATCAGCTGCTGCTGACGCCCTTTTTTGTCGTGGTCGACAGCGCCACCGCTCTTTACCTTTATGCCTACAAAGTTGATAATGTTGGGAATATCCAACAGCGCACGCTGCACCTTAGGCGTGAGGATGGCCTCCACAAACACGTAACCCGGGTAAATCGGCGTTACTACGGGCACCTTCTTCTTCCCCTCTCCCCTACTCGTTTGGCGGTCGCGCAGCTCCTTTTTGAGGGGCACCAGCACCCGCGAAAGCTTGCTCTCCAAGCCCCGCTTCTTTACCTCGATTTCGATGTACTCCTTGGCCTTTTTCTCCTTACCCCCAATGGCACGAAGCACATACCACAAGCGTTTTGCGTTTTCTACGTTTTCAGCGTTTCCAACGTTTTCAACTTCATCCATTGTTTGTTATTATAAAATGCGATAAATTCCTTCCATTCCATGTTGGAACACGAAGTCCATAGCAAAAATCACAAGCGCAAAAATGAGCGACGCCACCATCACCACCACTGCGCTGCTTTGCAGGCTACTCCACGTTGGCCAAGTAACCTTATTCACCAGCTCGTTGTACGATTCCTTAATATACTTTATCATAACTCTTTGTATTTCAAATTTTTAATACTATATACAATATGTGATATGCGACGTGTGATATGCGATATGCGACACTGCAATCTTCAAATTCTTAAATCTTCAAATCTTCAACTTCGTGTTAATTCGTGTAATTCGTGGACAAAATCTTCAAATCTCAAATCTTCAAATTCTTAAATCTTCCCGCAGGGGCAGAGAGAATCGAACTCCCACCAAAGGTTTTGGAGACCTTCGTTCTACCATTAAACTATGCCCCTATTTGTGCCAACAATAGTTAGCCCCCTTTGCGCGAGGCTAACTACCTTTGGCAACTTGTTGTTAGCAAAGCCTGATTACTCTACAAAATTTTAGTAATCTGACCAGCGCCTACCGTGCGGCCACCCTCGCGAATTGCAAAGCGAAGGCCTTGACTCATCGCCACAGGGGTAATCAGCGTTACGTTAATCGTTACGTTGTCGCCGGGCATCACCATTTCTACGCCCTCCGGAAGCTCCACCTCGCCGGTTACGTCGAGCGTGCGGATGTAGAACTGCGGGCGGTACTTGTTGTGGAACGGTGTGTGACGGCCGCCCTCCTCCTTCTTCAGCACGTAAATTTCGGCTACGAATTGGGTGTGGGGCGTTACCGAGTTGGGCTTGGCAATAACCATACCGCGCTTGATTTCCTTTTTGTCAATGCCGCGCAGCAGCAGGCCTACGTTGTCGCCAGCCTGACCGTCGTCGAGCAGCTTGCGGAACATCTCCACGCCGGTAACCACGCTGGTTTTGGGTTTTTCGCCCAGGCCGATGATTTCCACCGGGTCGCTCACGTGAATCTTGCCGGTTTCGATACGACCAGTAGCAACCGTGCCGCGGCCGGTGATGGAGAACACGTCCTCGACAGGCATCAAGAAGGGCTTGTCCACCTCGCGGGGCGGAATGGGGATGTAGCTGTCCACAGCGTCCATCAGCTCCGTAACCTTCTCCTCCCACTTCGGGTCGCCGTTGAGTGCGCCCAGCGCCGAGCCGCGAATGATGGGTGCATTGTCGCCGTCGTACTCGTAGAACGAAAGCAGCTCGCGCAGCTCCATCTCCACGAGGTCGAGCATCTCTGGGTCGTCCACGAGGTCAACCTTGTTCATAAACACCAGCACCTTGGGCACGTTCACCTGACGGGCAAGCAGGATGTGCTCGCGGGTCTGCGGCATGGGGCCGTCGGTTGCGGCGCAAACCAAGATGGCACCGTCCATTTGCGCAGCGCCGGTAACCATGTTCTTCACGTAGTCGGCGTGACCCGGACAGTCCACGTGCGCGTAGTGGCGGTTCTTGGTTTGGTACTCCACGTGCGCGGTGTTGATGGTAATGCCGCGCTCTTTCTCTTCGGGAGCGTTGTCGATTTGGTCAAAGGTCTTCACCTCCGAAAGACCCAACTTCGACAGCACCACCGTGATGGCGGCGGTCAAAGTAGTTTTACCGTGGTCAACGTGTCCAATCGTTCCGATGTTCACGTGAGGCTTGTTTCTCTCAAATTTGTCTTTTGCCATAGCTGTAACTTTTTTTTTGAATTTATAATTTTTTTTTGACTTTTCCGTTTTGCTGAAACCCTTTGCCCGTGCCGCCTGCGGGGCTATTGGTTTCGTCTTTTTTCGCGACGCTAAACACCCTGTTTTTGCGTCAACCTTGGAGCTGATGATGAGGGTTGGACTCATGACCTCTTCCTTACCAAGGAAGTGCTCTACCACTGAGCTACATCAGCATTGGAGCGGAAAACGAGGTTCGAACTCGCGACCCTCAGCTTGGAAGGCTGATGCTCTACCAACTGAGCTACTTCCGCATTGCTTGGTGGGGGAGGGAGGACTCGAACCTCCGAACTCGTAAGAGGACAGATTTACAGTCTGTTGCAATTGCCACTATGCGACTCCCCCAATTCTATTATGTCGTTCTTTTTTTGAGCCTCTTGTCGGATTCGAACCAACGACCCCGAGATTACAAATCACGTGCTCTGGCCAGCTGAGCTAAAGAGGCATCGTTGTTGCTCCCAAAATTTTACTTGCGCCAAAAAAGAGTGCAAAATTACGGCTATTTTCGGAACCTGCAAAATGTTTTCGGAACATTTCTCATAATTTACGTTAATTCTCGCGTAACTTTTCTTTGTGCTTGACGATTTGTTTCTTTAAAACCTCGACATTCAGGTCGATAGCCTCCTCAAACGTTTTGCACTTGCAGTCGGCAAACAAGCTGGTTCCTGCCACATCGAGGCGGATTTTTACCACCTTATTCTTGGCGTCCGACGCGTTTTCAATGCTCAACAAAACTTCGGCACCCACAATGCCCTCGTAGTATTTGTCGAGGTGCCCCACTTTTTTTTCTACAAACGCCAACAACTTTTGGTCGGCGGTGAACTTGATAGATTGAGTTTGAATCTCCATGACTACACTAATTTTGGTTGTTATTTTTTTTCTTTGTGGGCCTACTCGCAGCCCTTGATTTTACTTGCTTTTTGTCCAAAATTTTCTTCCAAATTTTCCTCCAATTTTCCGCATTCATTCAGGCGTGCGGATGCGCCCTGTGGTACGACTTGAGCAGCTTTTCTACGTCGTTGTGCGTGTACACCTGCGTTGCGCTTAGGCTGGCGTGCCCCAGCAAATCCTTTATGCAGTTGAGGTCGGCGCCGTTGGTGAGCATGTGAGTGGCGAACGAATGTCGCAGCACATGCGGACTTTTTTTTCCTCCCACCCCTTGCGCAGCAAGGCTTCCGTGCACTACCCGATAGACCAGCCCTGGGTAAATTGGGACACCTTTTGCGGTGCGAAAAAATGCGCTGTCGGGTTGCAAATCGAAGCTATTTTTAAGCGCCTGTAGGTACTGCTTCAGCTCGTCGCAAAGCCTTGGGCTGAGCGGGATGATGCGCTGCTTGTTGCCCTTGCCAAGCACCCTCACCGTTTGCGCCGCGAGGTCAACGCTGCCTACCCTCAAACCTACCAGCTCCGCGAGCCTCATCCCTGTGCCGTAAAGCAGCTCAAGCATGGCGTGATTTCGCTGGGCTTCGTAGGTGTCGCATTCCTGTGGAGTGTCGAGCAAATCGTTCAGCTGCTCCTTCTTGTAGAAGAATGGCAATCGCTTGCTGTTTTTGGGATTCACCACTTTTTCTACAGGATTTTGCGCCAGCTCGCCTTGCCTCACGAGGTAGCTGTAGAACGCGCTCACCGACGATATTTTTCGGTTGACCGAGCGTGTGTTCAGCCCTTGCTCTATCAGCGATGAGAGCCATCCGCGCAGGTGCCGATGCGTTACGTGGTGCAGCTCGTTTTCGTCGAGCGCCATGTAGGCCACCATTTGCCGCAAATCGCTTTCGTAGGCGCGAATAGTGTGCGCCGAGTAGCGTTTTTCGCTTTGCAGGTACTGAAAAAAACGGTGGAGCATAACACGTACAACAAGGGCTACAAGCTGCGCTATTCCTCGGCTCGCTGTAGCTGTTGGCGGTAGGCGGCACGCTTAATTTTGTCGCGATATCGCACCGATTCTTTTACGAAAAATTGACGTGAGCGAAGCTCGCGAACCACGCCTGTTTTCTCGAATTTCCGCTTAAATTTTTTGAGCGCACGCTCAATCGTTTCGCCTTCTTTTACTGGAACAATAATCATTTTTTTGATACGGTTTGTTTTGTTGTTTTTGGCTTTGTTTTGCCGATAAATTAGAGCGCAAAGGTAGAGCTTTTTTTTGAACCATGCAAATTTTGTTTTTATTTTCCTTGCAACCGCATCACAAATTTACGTAGAACCCGCGCCAACATTGGCGTTGGAGAATATGTCCAAGCGTCCTAAATTGCGCACGGATGAGTGGCACAAGCTACATCCGCGCACACTATTTTTCAAAAAAAATTGCCCTATTTTACTTCACGTAGTAGCTCAGCTGCTCGGCCTGCTGCGGTGTGATAATGTTGTTTTGCACCAGCTCGTCAAGCGTTGCTGGACGGGCGTTTCGTCGCGCCATTTGCACGATGCCGCGTGCGGCGTATGCGCCAATGTAGGGGTGCCGCCGCATGATGAGGAGGCTTGCTGAATCGAGCGCGAAATGCCGCACCAATGCGGTGTCGATGACGATGCGCGAAGCTATGCGCTGCAAGCGTTCTTCGCCAAAATTTTTTATTTCGAGCAGCTGCGCGGCCTGCACGTAGCCGCCAAGAAGGTCGCGCTGCTCCACGATTTTTTGCGCAAAGTAGGCGCCAATACCTGGCAGCGTGCGCAGCTGCGCGGTGTCGGCAACGTTGAGGTCAACCACGGCGTAGGTGCGGGGCGTGAAGCGGGGCGCGGTGTCGCGGTGAGGATAGTCGCTGCGCTGCGGCTGTGCGGCAATGCTCACGTAGCTTTGCAGCGCATCTTTTTGTCGCTGCGTGATGACGTTGAGCTTGAAAAAATCGGCAGCGGTGCGAAAGCGTCCGCCGCGCTCGCGGTAGGCTACAATAGCGCTGGCCTGCTTGGTCGAAAAACCCAGCAGCAGCAAGGAGTCGAGCGGTATGGTGTTGGGGTCGAAGGGGAATAAATTTTGGGCGTAGCTGCTGCGGTCTTGCGTTGCGCTACGCTCTTGCACGTTGTCGTAGCGCGGCGCAGCTTCGGTGAGCGTGGCAGCGTAGCGCTCGAACAGCTCGATTTCGCTATCGTTCGGCGCCCGCTGCGTGCAGCTGCGGTAGATGGGTGGCACCACCAGCAAGGCTAACAGCAACGCCGCCAGCACTACGATGCCGCGCCGTTCGCCGCGCCAGAATGAGAGCCAATCTTTGAGGAAGCGCATTTTTCAGATTTCAGATTTTCGGATTTCGGATTGAAGAACAAAGGTAGAAATTTTTGGTTGAAAAATGATATTTTTATATTTTGGCAAGTCCTCAAAAATACCTACATTTGCGCTGCTAAACCTCATGCGCTTTGTAGCGTTTGTGGAGCAAAAAAATAAATTTTTTACCGTAACGAATATGAAAAAATATTTTTCCTCCATGCTTGCATTGCTTGCTGGCATTGGCATTGCGAGTGCACAGGCCTTCAACCCCGGTCAAATGCTCGACGAGCAGTTTGCCGTTTTCCCGCCCAAAATTCCGCTGACGTGGAGCGTCTCTCCCGAGACTGGCTACACCTATGGTCAGAGCGGCAGCCAGATTGTTTGCCCTACGTGGCAGAGCGCGCAGTACATGTTTTCGGGCATGGGATTGGCCGTACCAAAGCTTGACGGCGACAGCTTATACGCCGTGTTTGCCTCCGGCTTGCTCACCAACGAGGATCCCTTCGGAAGCCTCATCACGCCAGCGCTGGCGCCCACTGCAGCCAACCACGTGCTGTCGTTTCGCATCGCGGAGCTGCCCATTGGCACGGTGGACTGGATTTCGGAAGTGGGGCCGCAGCTGTTTGTGGAAATTTCGATGGACGACGGCACCACCTACATCGCGTCGACGGAGAACGTGCTGACGCGCCTTACCGGACACAACACATTCACCGACGTGCCACGCTTTGCCACCACGCAGATTGACCTGAGCGGCTACGTGGGACAGCCAATCAGGGTGCGCTTTCGCGGCGTGAGCGACTACGGCGGTTTTATGGTTGGGCTGGACAACATTGGCGGCATGCCGTTCAACATGCCGCCCACAAAATTGTCGGTAACGCAAGCCTCGTTCAACACCTACAAATCGGTTTCGTTGCGACAGGCAGGAGTGCTGCTGCCATCGGCGCTGGTGACCAATACCGGCGCGGATTTGGTGTCGCCGGTGAGCCTTGCGTTTACCGTAAGTCCGGGCGATTACAGCAAGCAGGTTGAGGTGAACAACGTTTCGTTTGGCGGCGCAAATACTTTTGGCGTGGCGGCTGCCGATGCCTTTACGCCAGCTACTATTGGTCGCTATTTGCTTAGCGCCAGCATTAGCGCAACGGTGGCTAATCCCAACAGCCAGCAGGACACCACGAGCGTGCTGATTACGCCACGCATGCTGTCGAGCTACAACGGCGCACTCGGCGCTTCGATGGGCAACACGGCGCACAGCATCGAATTTGGCACGCTGTACGAGCTGACTAAACCCGATGTGGTGTCGTCGCTCACGCTGCGATTCTTCCTCGCGCAAGCGGGGCAATTTCCGTCCCTTTCCTTTGGCCTCGCCATCTACAAATTCAACCCGGATTCGACGCTGACGCTGCTCTACGAGAGCAAAAATTACGTGCGCGAACAGGGCCAGCAAATCACCAAAACCTACGCCATAGAGCCGCAATATTTGGAGGCAGGCAAGTACCTGTTTGTGGCGCAGCAGCTGACTGCACAGAGCCTGCATCTGGCAGCCGACAACACGTCGGGCGGCACGGTGTTTACGGTGGAGAACGGCAAGGCGCAGCCAATTTACCGCAACGGCTACGCGGCCATTTCGGTGAACACCGGACAACCTACGGCCGTAAGCCCCGCGCGTAACAGCGAAAAAATATCGTGCACGGCGCCATTTAGCGTGAGCTTCCTCGAGGGCATGAGCCTATCGCTTGCAACCCCCGCCACCATTAGCGTGACAGATGAGCAGGGCAACGCTGTGGGCGGCATCAGCGCAAGCTTTGCGGGCAACGAGCTGGCCATTGCACACGACGCGCTAAGCTACAACACCACGTACACCGTTACCGTTCCACTGTCGGCAATGAGCGGCTTGTGGGACGAGGTGAAGTGGTCGTTTACTACCGAAGGCAACCCCAGCACCTGCCTTGCGCCCAGCAGCCTTGTGGCGTCGAACATTACCGTTGACCAGCTTACGCTGCGCTGGCACGAGAACAGCGCCGCCACATCGTGGGAGCTGAAGTACGGCGCACGCGGTTTTGACCCTAACGCAGCTGGCACCAGCGTTACGACCGGCGACAATCCGTATGCGCTCATTGGCATGGCCGAAAACACGAAGTACGAGGTGTACGTGCGCTCGCTGGGATGCAGCAACAGCAACGGTTACAGCGATTGGAGCGCTCCGCTGCGCGTGAAAACGTTAGGCCGGCCCATCACGCTCTACGGCATACAAAATTTCGACTCCGATTCGGCCAGCATGAGCGGCGGATACTACCTTTCGTCGCTGCAATCCGACAACCCGCAAACCATTGTCCACATCAAAACATCGGGCGTTTGGCACGGTCTTGTAGGCGTGTACATCAACGGAATGTATTGGGCGATTTGCAACCTCGAGCTGCTGAAATTTGACAAGGACTACAACATCATTTCGCGGAGCGAATGTGCCACCGCTGTCAACTCCATTGCCTACGATTACTCGACCGGCGCGATATTTGGTGTTACCGGAACCGCGGCCAGCGGCGGCGCGGGACTGCTGTATAAAATTAGCGTGGAGACGGGCGAGATACTGACGAGCATACCAATTTCGCCGGGCATGATAGCGCTGGGCTGCGACCTGAACGGCCAGGTGTACGGCGTTACGCAGGTGTCGGGCGTGGCCGGAACGATTTACAAAATCGACAAGCAAACCGGCGCCACCACTCCGATGGGCAGTACCCACCTCAGCCCAAGCATAGCGGGTCAGGCGCTGGCGTTTGACTACCCTTCGGGGCGGCTGTTTTGGGGATTCTACAACAACACCATACGCTCCGGAAACCTGATAGAGATTGACCTCGGCGAGGGTGAAGATTTTTCGTTTACCGACTGCGGCGTCCTCGCCAACGGCACTTCGGCATCGCTCATCTTCGGCCTGCACACACGCTTCGACTACGTGAAAAGTACCGTGCCCATATCGGGAGAATTATTTGCCAACAACACCGCGCCCATTGTGGCGGAGCTCGACCCGCAGTTCTGCCTCGCAGCCGGCGACCTTAGCGCCATCAGGATTTCGCCGACGGTGGAGATGACGCCAACGCTGAGCGGAAGCACACTCAGCATTACCCTCGTCAAGCCGCTTGCCTACAACACGAGCTACACCGTAACCATCCCCAAGAGCGCCATCAACGGCTTTCCGGGCGACTACTCGTGGACGTTCAAAACCGCCTACGACGCCAACGGCTGCTACCGCGTGGAGAACGTGCACGTGCGCAACGTGGGCACGCACTCGGCTACCGTGAGCTGGGACGACTACGGCCGCGCCACCTCATGGCAGGTGCGCTATGGCCGACGCGCGTTCAACCCCAACCTCGAAGGCACCACGGTTGAAGCCAACACGAAGACCGATTTTTTGCTGGTTGGGCTGCCCGACGCGCGAAACCTGACGGTGTACGTGCGCTCCATTTGCGGCGCAGGCGTGTACGGAGCTTGGAGCATGCTGACCGACTCGGCCAACCTCCACACGCAAAAAGATTGCACGACACCCATCAGCCAATTTCCGTGGACGGAAGGCTTTGAAAACGACACCACGCTTGGCTGCTGGAGCCAGATGTGGAACTACGAGTGGCAGTACGAGCAAACGTTTAGCAGCAGCAATAACGGCGAAGCGCCGCCATACAAGGGCAGCAAACTTCTTCGGATGAGCACCAACCAAATATCCGGGCTGTACAAATTTATCACGCCTCAGCTCGATATTTCGGGGCTTACCGGCGGCAATCCTGTGGCCGATTTTTGGTACACTGCGCCCAGCGGCGACGAGCTGCGCGTTTACTACAAAAACACCGAACACGGCGTGTGGCACAAGCTCTGGGAAAGCATTGCCGAGGTGCACGAGTGGACGCACGTTGCGCTGAATTTGCCCAACGGCAACGACACGTATTTTTTGCTGTTCGAGGAGAACAACAAAAGCGGGCTGGGAGTGAGCATTGACGAGCTTTCGGTGCGCGATTTCAACCTGACCGACGTGCGCGTGGTGAGCCTCGTTGCGCCCACATCGAGCACGCAGCTGTCGGGCGCGGAGCGAGTAACGGTGCGGCTTTCGAACGAAGGCTCGGCGACCAAAGCGAACTTCAACGTAAGCCTTGAGCTGAACGGAACGCTTGTGGCTACCGAGCTTGTTAGGATGGCCATTCCTTCGGTTGGGCTGTACGATTACATGTTCGATGCACCCATCAACCTAAGCGCATTTGGCAGCTACAACATCCGCGTGTACGCCTCGCTGGATGGCGACGAAAACCGCAGCAACGACACGCTGGCAGTAGTGGTGCGCAACATCGACTGTCGGTACTCGACGCTGCCGTGGACGGAAAATTTTGAAGACCTCGTTACGCTGAGCTGCTTCACGTCTGTCAACGTCAGCTCGTCGGAGTACGACGAACCGCAGCGCAGCACAACGCTGCGGCATAGCGGCGCGTACTCGTGGCGTTTTTCGAGCGCCAGCAGCTCTATCAGCACCTACCCCGACTTTTCGCAGTACTTTATTTCGCCGCAGATGCAGCCTTCGGTTGGCAAAAAATATGTCGAGTTTTACTACCGCAGCTCCAACACCTACGACAAGCTCCGGCTGGGCTACTCTACCGGCGACAACAGCACGAGCAGCTTCGTGTGGGTTGACAGCATTCTGCCCACCTCGTCCACGGCCAACACGTGGCAGCGCTACTTCTACCACAACATCCCCAGCAACGCGCTGTACGTGGCGCTGTGCTACTACGAAACCAACTCCGGCAGCCTCTACCTGTACGTGGACGACCTGACGGTGGGCGAGCTGTTTGCACACGACATTGCCGCGCTCGAAATCACCGCGCCCGTTTCCTCGCCAAGCCTTGACAGCAGCGAGCGTGTGACCATGCTACTGCAAAATGTGGGCAGCGATTCCATCAGCTCATTTACGGCAAAAATTTATGTCAACAACAGCTTGCTTGCCACCGAAACGGTGGATACAATCCTTGCTCCGCTGGAGGTTGCGGAGTATACGTTTGCCACAACGCTCGACCTTTCGGCCTACGCCGTTTACCAAATTCGCGTTGAGCTGGTGCTGGACAACGACGGCGCAACCAGCAACAATAGCGCTGAGGTTAGGGTTGAGTGCTTCCCTTGCGCCATCACCGTTTCCGACGGTTGGACGGAAGGGTTCGAGTGGACAGAAGTGTCGGACTGCTGGACAATTCTTCGCAACGATTACAGCGGGTCAAGTTCCCAATGGAAGCTCAACACCAGCGCCACCTACGCGCACAACAGCAGCAAGTCGATGACTCACGTACACGGCGGCAGCATTACCAACGACAAGCTGATTACACCATCCATCACGCTACCCGTGGGCAAAGCATTTCAGCTGACATTTTGGTCGTACAACCATTACGCCAGCGACTACCTCTCAAAAGGTGGGCGCAACTGCGTGCTGGTTTCGGACAGCGGCGACCCCTTGCAGGACACGGCGTGGACTGAGCTGTGGTATGCGCCAACCGTGTTGGCAAGCTGGGAGCGCACCGAAATTTCGCTGGCAAAATACGTCGGAAAAACCATCCGCCTTGCCTTCAAATACCAAGGCTCAAACGCGCACGACTGGTACATCGACGACCTTGCGCTGCAAGAAATCAGCTCGCCCAACGCCACGCTGATAGCTGTTGCACATCCGGCTGCCCGCAGCTTCGACATCGGCGCAGAGCGGGTGGCAATTTCCATTACCAACAACGGTAGCCTGCCCATCGACTCGTTCGTAATTTCGCTCGATGTGGACGGCCAGCGCTACGCTACCGACACCGTTAGGCAAGTCAATCTGGGCATGGGAGAGCGGTTCAACTACTCGTTCTTGAAACCCTATGATTTTTCGGCTTTCCGCACCTACGCGCTGCAGGCTGAGCTGAGCATGAACGAGGACAACAATCCCTACGACAACACCATTACGGCCATCGTGCAAAACGTGAGCTGCAGGGTGAAGCAGCTGCCGTGGTCAACCAGCTTTGAAGGGCGGCTGTGGAACGATATTTTTTCGGACTGCTGGACGTTTATCGACCACAACATCGACGGCCTCAACTGGGACGTGGGTATTAACGATACCGCCGCGCATTCGGGCACCAACTTCATGTACTCCGAGTCCTACACTGTCGGCCTCGGCGACGAAGGATTTGACGTAACACCCGACAACTGGCTGGTGCTGCCGCCCATTGCGCTGCCTGCCGCCAACGCGGCTGAGCTGAAGTTCTGGGTGGGTTCGGCAGAGTCGGGACCGATATTTTTTAGGGAGCACTACGATGTGTGGATTTCCACCACCGGCAACAGCTACGAAAATTTCACCGACAGCATTTGGGGCGAAACTCTCGACACTGCTGCGTGGCGCGAAATCACGCTTTCGCTCGACAAGTACAAGGGGCAAATCATCTACATCGCCTTTGTGCACAACAAATGCCGCGGGCAATTTGGGCTTATCCTCGACGACGTTTCGGTAACGGAGCTGCACCCCGTAAACGCAACGCTGGCGGGCTTTCACGGCATTGCGCAGGTGGAATATGGCAACGCGCAAACCGTGAAAGTAGCGCTCGAAAACAGCGGCGTTAGCCCCATCACGACGGCCACCATTAGCTGGTGGCTCGATAGCGTGCAGCAAGCATCTAAGGCGTGGAGCGGCTACCTTGAGCGGGGGCAAAAGACAGTGGTAACGCTGGCCTCCGACGTGCCCATGACCAACGGCAACCACAGCCTGCTCGCGACGCTCAACATGGCAGGCGACGGCCTCGCGCTGGACGACACCGCACGCCTCAACATCGAAGTTCGCACCGCAAAAACATTGCCCTACGAAACGCAGTTTCAGGGCAACTTCGACGAGTGGAGCGAAACGTCCATCCTTGGCGGAGTGCACTGGCTGTGGGCGATTGAGAACTACACCTACATCCCGCTCAGCTCCGAAACTAAGTCCAACGGCTACGCCCTCTACGACCTGATTCGAAACGGCAATGGCGGCCCCAGCAATGCCTTGTCAGCGCTCGTGTCGCCGGGCTTCGATTTCTCAAGCCTCGCGCCCAATCAGGCTTTCGGAATGACATTCACGCACTGGGTGCGCAACCTCTACACCACCACCATCAAGCTGCAGGCTTCGACCGACAACTTTACCGACGACATCACCGACCTCTGGACGTGGACATCGTCCACCGCACAAGAGGTGCTGCAAGGCGTGCAGCGCGTTAACCTCTCGTCGCTGGCAGGAGAAAAGCACGTGCGGCTGCGCTTCTGGCACAACGGCAACGAGGCCTACGGATGGGCGATTGACGACATCAAAATTTTTGTGCCCACGCATAGCAACGACCTCTCGGTGCTCAGCGTTGGCGCCTTGCCCACGCTCAACGTTACCGGCGACACCGCGCAATTCAACGCCACCATCATCAACCTCGGCGGCGATACGCAAACCGACGTCCCCGTTACCTTTGCCGTGAACGGCGAAAGCATCGTTGCGCACATCCCGTCCATCGCCTACTACGACGAAGTCAGCGTAAGCGTGAGCTGGACAAGCATGGCGGGCGCACACACCGTAACGGCTTCGCTGCCCAACGACAACGACGACGGCAACAACGCGCTGTCGTTTGCCAAGTACGTGGCGGCGCCCCACCAGCTGCACGACGGCTTTGAAGACATTGCCAACACCGTCGGCTGGGCTAACGACGGCCAGTGGGCCATCATGGACGCAAACGAAGATGAGAACTACGCTGCCTACGTCTACGAGGGCAGCCGTGCTTGCGTGGCAGGCGCTGTCAACCTCGCCGCCTACAACAACGCTATGCTCGTAACGCCGCTGCTCACCATCCAATCCGGCGACTGGATTGCGTTCTACGCATGCTACCTCAACACCGCCACCGACGCCATTCCCACGCTGCAGCTGATGTACAACACCACCACCGCCGACACCGGCTGGCTACCGATTTCGGAGCAGGTGATGCTCACCGGCACGTTCAAGGACTACAAGTTCGACCTCAACATCGAAGGCAGCTACCACCTCGGCATCTTCGCCACCGGCAGCCTCAACAGCGCCGGACGCCCGCTGTTCACCGCCGTTGACCACGTGATTGGGCCAACGCTCACCGAATACTACGACGTTATTTTCAACGTGCGCGACGAGCAAAACAACCTCCTCACCGGCGCAACGGTAACGTTCAACGAGCAGGCAAGCCCAACAAACACCTACGTTGTAGAGCACCAGCTGCCCGGCAGCTACGCCTACGCGGTGGCCAAATCGGGCTACGCAACCGACTCCGGCACGCTTACCATCATCGACCGCAACATTACGCTCGACATCACGCTGCGCAAGCTGGCCTACACCGTAACCTTCGAGGTGCTCGACCTCGCCACCAACGCGCCCATCACCGACGCGCTGCTAACGTTCAACAACCTCGCCCAGCCCGCCGCAGGCATGTACACCATCAACGACGTGCTGGCAGGAACCTACGCCTACTCGGTCAGCAAGCAAGGCTACACCCCGCAGTCGGACAACGTTGTGGTGAGCACCGCCGACCTTACCGTACCCGTGCTTTTGGCTGCGCTCAACACCGGCCTTGGCTCCGAAACGCTCGCGCTCGCCGTCTTCCCCAACCCCGCCACCACGCTGCTGACCATCACCAACGCGCAGCTGCAAGCCGGCGATAGGATTGAGGTGTACAACCTGAACGGCACGCTGGTTGCCGCCTACACAGCCGCAGGCAAAAGCGCAACCATCAGCCTCGCCAACCTCCCGCAGGGAAATTACATCGTGAAGGTGGGCAACCGAATTGCCAAAATTGTCAAACAGTAGAAAAATTTTTGAGCCGTGAAAAAACATTATTGCCTGCTGCATCTCGCGCTGCTATTGCCTTTGGCGATGCTCAACGCGCAAGTAATTTCCACCACGCCCGCCACGCTCACCACCGATTACGCGGGTGAGGTTACGGTGCTGTTCGATGCCGCGCAAGGCAGCAAAGGTCTGCAAGGCTTTACCGGCGAGGTGTACGCGCATACCGGCGTTATCACCTCGGCCAGCTCGTCGAGCTCCGATTGGAAGCACGCGCCCACATGGGGCAACAACGCGGCAAAGTACAAGCTCAGCTCGCTCGGCGACAACAAGTGGCAGCTGCTCATCACGCCCAACATCCAAGCGTACTACGGCCTGAGCGCAGGCGAGGTGGTGAAAAAGTTGGCCTTCGTTTTTCGCAGCGCCGATAACAGCAAGGAAGGTAAAGAGGTTGGCGGCGCCGATATTTTTGTTGACGTGGTCGAGCCTCAGCTTCGCGCAAAAATAGAGCTGCCCTCGCAGCCGCTCACGGTGGTCGCAAAAAACACCCGCCTCGCCATCAAAGCCACATCGCTGCAAAGCCAATCGCTGTCGCTGCTTGTCAACCACTCGCTGCTCTGCACCACCGGCGCAACAAGCCTCGACACGGCCTTCATTTTTGTTCAGGCGGGCGACAACGTTATCGTTGCTGAGGCAAGCGATGGCGCGGAAATTGCGCGCGACAGCGTTAGCGTTTTTGTTGCCGACACCACCGCAAGCGAGCTCATGCCCGCGGGCTTGCAGTACGGCATCAGCTACGACGACAACGACCCCACAACGGCCACCCTCGTGCTGTTTGCGCCCTACAAAAACAGCGTGTTTGTGCTCGGCGACTTCAACGGCTGGAGGCCGCACACCAGCTACCAAATGAAGGCTGACAACGGCTGCTTTTGGCTCAAGCTAACCAACCTCGAAGCGGGCAAAGAGTACGCCTACCAGTACCTCATCGACGGCTCGCTAACGGTGGCTGACGCCTACTCCGAAAAAATTCTCGACCCCTGGAATGACGGCTACATCACGTCGTCGACCTACCCCAACCTGAAGCCTTACCCAACGGGACAAACCACCGGCATCGTGTCGGTGCTGCAAACGGCGCAGCAGCCCTACGCATGGGCCGTCGACAGCTTTGCAAAGCCCGCCCAAGAACGGCTCGCGGTGTACGAGCTGCTGGTGCGCGACTTCACAGCTGCGCACACCTACCGCGCCATCATCGACTCGCTCCACTACCTTCGCACGCTGGGCATAAACGCCATCGAGCTGCTGCCCGTAAACGAGTTTGAGGGCAACGAAAGCTGGGGCTACAACCCCTCATTTTACTTCGCTCCCGACAAGTACTACGGGCCAAAAAACGAGCTCAAGCGCTTGGTCGATTCGTGCCACGCCAACGGCATTGCGGTGATTGTTGACCTCGTGCTCAACCACTCGTTTGGGCTATCGCCAATGGTGCAGATGTACTGGAACAGCGCCGCGGATTGCCCCGCCGCCAACAGCCCGTGGTTCAACGTCAGCTCGCCAAACCTCGACTACTACTGGGGTTCCGACTTCAACCACCAAAGCCCGCACACGCAAAAATTCGTTGACCGCGTCAACCGTTTTTGGCTGCAAGAGTATCGCGCCGACGGCATCCGCTTCGACTTCACCAAGGGATTTACCAACACCGCAGGCAACGGCTGGGCCTACGATTCGCAGCGCATCGGCATCCTCAAGCGCATGGCCGACAGCATTCGCGCACACGCGCCCGAGGCCTACATTATTTTTGAGCATCTCTCCGACAACGCGGAGGAAAAAGAGCTGGCCGACTACGGCATCATGCTCTGGGGCAACGTCAACGACCAAGCCTGCGAAGCCATCATGGGCTACGCCTCAAACCTCACCGCCGCGTCGTACAAGAGCAAGGCCTGGAGCAAGCCGCATCTGGTGGCCTACATGGAAAGCCACGACGAGGAGCGCATGATGTACAAGGCCGCGCAGTGGGGCAAAGTCGAAGGCAGCTACAGCGCGAAAACGCCGGAGCGGGCAATGGAGCGCGCAGCACTTTGCGCAACAATTTTCTTCGCCATTCCAGGTCCAAAAATGATTTGGCAATTCGGCGAGCTGGGCTACGACTACTCCATCAACGCCTGCACCGACGGCACGGTTGGCGACTGCCGCACGGATAACAAGGCCATCCGCTGGGACTACCTGCAAAACGGCTACCGCTACAACCTCTACCTGCACTACGCAGAAATACTGCAGCTGCGCAACAAGTACGACGTGTTTCACGCCACCGATTTTGCGACCGCGCTCAGCGGCTACGTCAAAAGCGTTACCCTCAACGGCAGCGATATGAGCGCCGTGGTGGTGGGCAATTTTGGCGTAGCCGAAAGCGCCGCATCGCTCACGCTGCCTACGCAGGGCGTGTGGTACGAGTACTTTTCGCAGTCGCAAACAAGCGCCGATGCCCTCGCAAATTTCACGCTTGCCGCAGGCGAATACCGCCTCTACACCACCCAAAAAATTGACCGCCTCAACCTGCCGTTTGCCGACGTGCCAGACATACCCACAGGCGTTGTCAGGCCGCCAGATTTCCGCGCAACGCTGAACGTTTTTCCCAACCCAACCGGCGACCTGCTAACCATCACCGGCGACCACGTGAAGGCGCAGGACACGGTGGAGCTGTACAGCCTGAACGGCGCGCTGGTGGCCACCTACACCGCCGCAGGCAGCAGCACAACTATCAGCATCGCGAAGCTGCCGCAGGGAGGGTATATCGTGAAGGTGGGGGGAGGGACGGCGAAGATATTTAAGAATTGAGGATTTGAAAATTTGAGGATTTGAAGATTTGAAAATTTGAAAATTTGAAGATTGCTGCGTCGCACATCGCATATCGCATAGTCGCACATCGCATAGTCGCATATCGCATAGTCGCACATCGCATATCGCATATTTCTTGCGCGATTATAAGAATTTTTAGCTAAACATGAAGAATCAAGCGCTACATATCCAAATTTTACCCCTACCTTTGCGCCGCTGAATGGCTCATGCCTGCGCAAAAAAAGTGTAACGACAGCCGAACTTTTTTCAAGGTAATACGTAAATTTTTCAAGGCGATACGTAAATTTTTTAAGGCGATAAATAGTTTTTTCAAGGTAATAAATTTCAGGCTGACTATATAAAAATTTTCGGCACAAATGAAGGCCGATGTTGATAGTATTAATAACCAAAAAACCAAAGTATTATGAAGTACAAAATGGTTGAAAGGCGCAACCCGTCCAATCCGGATGCTCCCCACAAGTGGCACGCCAGCGCGGTACACGC
>JAITOI010000139.1 GCA_031289995.1 Prevotellaceae bacterium
CCGCCAGCCGAAGTCAAGGGCAAAACGGTGCTGGGCGCAATGGCTTGCGGCGTGCTGGATAGGGAGGTTGGCGACTACGCTTTCAGCAAAGGATTTTTTGTGCTGGAGCTCACCGTCAACACGGTGCAGCTGGCCACACCACCGCAGGGCTTCACGCCGAAAGAATTTGATGTGCGATGAGCGATATTCGATATGCGATATTCAATATGCGATGAGCGATGTGCGATATGCGATATGCGATATGCGATGTGTGATATGCGGCGCAGCAATCATCAGCACTTCATGCTAATTACCTTCGGTGAGGGCTTCGCCGTTCGTGAACAATAATTTTCAAATCTTCAAATCTTCAAATCTTCAAATTTTCAAATCCAATGGACAGAAGAAACTTTCTCCGAAACGCAGGCGTAGCCTTGGCTGCCGCCACCATCACTGCCAACCCGCTGGCATCGCTGGCGCAAAAGTTGGGCGGTAAAAAAATGCGCCTTGCCATGGTAGGCACAGGACACCGCGGCAGCGGAATGTGGGGCAAATCGGTGCAGCACGACTACGCCGACGTGGTCGAATTTGTGGGCCTGTGCGACATCAACCCGGGACGCATGGCCTACGTCGCAGCCGAGATTGGAGTAGGCAAGGACTGCAAGCTCTACACCGACTTCGACAAGATGCTGAGCGAAACCAAACCCGACGCGCTCATCGTAACCACCGTGGACGCCACCCATGACGAGTTCATCGTCAAAGGCCTCAACGCCGGCTGCAACATCATCACCGAAAAACCAATGACCACCGACGAGCTGAAGTGCCAGGCCATTCTCGACGCGGAGCGCAAGAGCGGCAAGAAGGTCATCGTTACCTTCAACTACCGCTACTCGCCGCACCGGCAAAAGCTGTACGAGCTGCTGCGCGAGGGGCGCGTGGGCGACATCACGTCGGTGGACTTCCACTGGTACCTCAACACGCGGCACGGCGCCGACTACTTCCGCCGCTGGCATCGGCTGCGCGAAAAAAGCGGCTCGCTGCTGCTCCACAAAGCCAGCCACCACTTCGACCTGCTGGGCTGGTGGATTAACTCCGAACCCGAATCGGTGTACGCCCTCGGCGCGCTCGACTTCTACGGAAAAAACGGAACCATGCGCGGCGAATGTTGCCGCAAGTGCGACCACCAAAAGGACTGCAACTTTTTTATGGACATCACCAAAAACGACTACCTCTTCAACCTCTACTGCAAAAACGAGCACCACGACGGCTACCTGCGCGACGGTTGCGTGTTCAAGGAGGACATCAACATCTTCGACAAAATGGCTGCCACCATCAGGTACGCCAACGGCGTGCAGGTGGCCTATTCGCTCACAGCCTACTCGCCCTACGAGGGCTACCGCATTGCCTTCAACGGCACCAAAGGCCGCCTCGAAGCCTGGGTAAAGGAGGACAAGGCCGTGCTGGGCAAGGAGGAAGGCTTCGACGAGCTGACGCTCTATACCAACTTTGCGGGCACCGAAACCTTCCGCATCCCGCAGTCGGAGGGGCATGGCGGCGGCGACGTGCGCCTCAAGGATAAGATTTTTCGCTACCCCAACGCCGACGATAAGTACCGCCAAGCAGCCTCGTCGCGCGACGGCGCAATGGCCATCCTCACCGGCGTGGCCGCCCGCAAGAGCATCGACACCGGCGCCACCATCCGCATAGCCGACCTCACAGACCTGAAGCCACGAGCGGTGCGGGCGGAGGTTTGAAGATTTGAAAATTTGAAAATTTGAAATTTAAAATTTAAGATTGAAATGTTAGAACAACGAATCACTGCCGACATTAAGGCCGCCATGCTTGCCCGCGAAACCGGCAAGCTGGAGGCGCTACGCAGCGTCAAGGCCGCCATTCTGCTTGCCAAAACCGAGAAGGGCGCCAGCGCCGAGCTCACCGCCGAGGCGGAGCTCAAGCTGCTGCAAAAGCTCGTCAAGCAGCGTCGCGAATCGGCCGAAATTTACGCGCAAAACGCTCGCCCCGAGTTGGCCGAAAAGGAGACCTTCGAGGCCAACATCATCGAGGTTTATTTGCCCAAGCAAATGGGCGAAGAAGAGCTGGTGAGCGAGCTGAAAAAAATCGTTGCGCAGGTTGGCGCAACGTCCGTAAAAGACTTGGGTAAGGTGATGGGCATTGCCTCCAAAGCCTTTGCTGGCAAGGCCGACGGGAAGGCGGTGGCCGAAGCTGTGAAGAAGCTGCTCGCCTAAGCTGCCGTCATCAGGCCGTACAGCCCGCTGAGGAAGGCAATCCCGCCAAGCAGCAGGATGAGGGCGCCGGAAACCTTGTTAATCCACCACATTTGCCGCAGCTTGAAAAACTTGCGGTAGTGCGACACCACCGTGGACAGCACAAACCACCACGACAGCGCCCCCAGCAGCACGCCCAGCACCACCAGCGAAGCCTCCCGCGTGCTGTCGGCGTTCACCTGAAACACGCCTACCAAAAACAGCACCGGCAGCAGGTTGATGGGGTTGATGGTGAGCAAAAATAGCGACACCAGCGCCCCGCCAAGGCTGCCCTGACGCTGCTTTCCGCGGGCGCGAAACTGCTTGATGGGGTTGGTGAGCATAATCTTGATGCCCACCGCCACCACCACCACGCCCACCAGCAGCTGTAGCCACAGCTCCCTGCCCTCCACCCAGCTTTGCACCGCCAGCAGGCTGCCCACCGCCACCACCGAAAATAGCGTGTCGGCAAGCGCCACCCCGATGCCCGAAAAAAAGCCAGCCAGCCTCCCGCGGTTGAGCGTGCGCTGAATGCACAGCACCCCCGCCGGACCAAGCGGCACCGATGCCAGCAGGCCAACCAGAAATCCCTTTATGAGCAAAATCAAAAGCACCCCTACATTTTTTTAGGGTGCAAATGTACGCGAAAAATTTTGATTTTCGAGCAAGGGGAGGAAAAAAAAGATTTGCGACGATGCGATGTGCGATGTGCGACGCAAAAATTGTTTCTCGACGGAAAAATGCTACCTTTGCCAACCCAATACTACAACAATAAAAAATTATGGCTTATGAAAGCAACAACGATACAACCCGCGCGAGGCGTAGAATTTGACGAACACGGCACGCCGCTTGGCTGCTGCTCGGTGGTTGATTTGTT